>JAUQPZ010000010.1 GCA_030550155.1 Thermoproteota archaeon | reverse complement strand
ACGGTTCATAGCTAACGCCTTCCTAGATGACGCTCGGATCGTGCAGCAGAGATCAACCATCCATATAGCAGGTTTTGAGCTTTTCGCGTCCGGCAGATATTTCGAGAAGCGAGGGTTCTATGAGGTGTTTCACTACTTTGCGCCAAAAGAGGATCCGATACCGAAGATGGGTGTAGGCGATATGATAGGGGTCGCCCACGTCAAGCTTGTCGAGCAGCAGACTCAGCCTCCTCCGCGACTCTCAGAGAGCGAGTTGCTGAAGATAATGGAGACAAATGGTCTCGGAACAGACGCGACGAGGCCGCTCTACCCCGCCCTCCTCCTCGAGAGAGGATATATAGTGAGATGGCAAAGGAGGCTTAAGCCCACACGGCTAGGTGAAGTACTCGTCGAGACGCTGTCCAGCGTTGATGAGAGGCTTGTGACGCCGGAGACGCGTAGGACCGTTGAGGACTACATGGGTCGGGTTGAGAAGGGTGAGATGCAGCTTGACACAGCCCTACTCTCAGCCCTGAATGTCTACAGGCCATTGCTTGAGAAGTGCTTAGCCGAGACGGATAAAATCGGGGAGTTGCTCCAAAACTCAACGCATAATAGAGACAACTAATTGATCTGAGAATCAATTCGAGGTCTAAGGCATCCACACACTCAAGTCATAGGCTAGTTCGGGAATGCTCGGGCTTTGCAAAGGATGCGGCTCCTCGGTAGAGACTTGCGCTTGCTCCGCAGCCCGGGTTATTGCAATTTGTCGAGGCGTCTGAAGCTCTAATTAACTTCGGCACGCTCAGTGCTGCCCGTGCTCTCTGGGCGAAAGAGTAACATACGGGTCGGGGCTAGTAATGCTTGGTGGAGAGTTGAAGGCAAAGATTCTCCTCGTAATGGCGGTGATACTCTTAGGTTTTCTCATGTTAGGGTTAAGCCAGCAGGCATCCCGCCCAGCGACTGTAACCCAGACAGTGTCTCAGAGGGAGACCGTGACGACTATCTCAAGCCTTACATTGGCAACTACGGTGACTGAGACAATCCTCAGACTTGAGACTCGCACAGTTAGCAAAACCGAGACGGAGACTCTTTTCTCAACCGTAACTGTCTCTAGTAATGGAGATGTGAGAATTCTCTCAGTCTGCTTCTCCAAGCCGATGAACTGTGCCTCACTCCTCGTCTCCCTCATAAACTCGGCGAACAGAAGTATTTACGTCGCGGTTTACTCTTTCACGCGCGACGACATAGCAGATGCATTGATTAGAGCTAAGCTCCGTGGTGTAGATGTGCGGGTAGTGATTGAGGAGGAGAATGCTGGGCAGTTGGGGTCAGAGTTTACGCGCCTGCGTGAAAGAGGTGTAGAGGTGAGGGTTGATGGAAATTCTAGGCTCATGCATCATAAAATAATGATCATTGACGAGGTCATAGTGGTGACTGGGAGCTACAACTTCAGCGCCGCTGCCGAGGATGGCAACGACGAGAATATAGTGGTGATACGTAGCAGAGAAGTTGCAGAGCAGTTTCTGTCTGAGTTTTACCGGGTTTGGAGGCAGTCTGTAGCATAGAGGAGTCGAATGAGGAGTGGGCGTACACGGCATAAGTCTATACCGTCTCTGGACTTCGCGGTATTTGTTAAAATAGCAGCCTGACAAGTACTCATCAGGCTTGGTGGAGTTGCGGGAGGTAGCCTCGGTGGTTGCTCTCTTTCTCTTCTTTTTAGGAGTAGCCGTCGCGTCCGTATTTATTGCAGAGCTCTTCAGAGTTTTAGGCAAGGCAATAGGGGCTGTTCTCTTGGCCCTGCTATAATGCCCAAAACTCTACCAGTAGTCGTAATACCTCTTAAGCCTGGTCCCCCAAAGAGCTGCTAAGGATAAGCCCACAGCCAACCCGCCGATGTGGGCACTATAGGCTATTGAGCTGAAAGGCATCGTGAAGGCGAAAAGCGTCTGGATGAGCGCCAAAACAATTATCACTATGTAGGCCGGAGCAATTATCGGGATTAAGTAGAGGAAAAGTGCCAATGGTCGCCTTGGGAAGAGGATGCCGAATGCGCCCATTGTGCCGAAGACTGCGCCTGACGCTCCGACCGCCGGGATGAATGGCGCGAATCTGTTGGCGGGGAAATAGTAGCTGGTTAGTGCGTAGGTAAGCCCGCCTACGATGCCGCTAAGCAGGTAGAGTGTGATAAATCTCGCCCGTCCCAGAACTATCTCCACATCTCTGCCCAGAATTAATAGACCCCACATGTTGAATAGTATGTGTAGGAATCCGTCGTGGATGAACATGGAGGAGAAGAGGGTGAGTATGCCGTGGAGGCGTGCTGCTAGGTCGGGCGGCGCGACGATGTTTATTGGCACAAGGCCAAAATTTGAGATCATGTAGACGCGGCCTAAGATGAAAGTCAGGCCAAACACGGCTAGGTTCAGAGCTATTATGGTGAAGGTTATCACCGGTTTACTCTCTCTGACTATGTACAAGCAAACTCTACTTCTACATGCCTGAGATTTAAGTGTAGCAGTGCTCAAGGCCAGCGTAGGCTAGCGCGCATCTTTTTTTCATGAGTTCCCTCAAAATGGATGTAGCGTATCCTGATGGTGGAAGGTTCATCTGCAATTTAATGATTCCTCTATCTACTTTCGCCAAGTGGAGGTTCAATGGCTTGAGCATTATGGGCCTGTGTGTGCCTGTTGTGGACGCTTCTCGCATGACTCTTAGCTTGAAACTGCTCGGCCTGACTCCCTCCTCGTCCATGACATATTTTAGAGCTTCTCCCCTTGGTCCTCGCGGCATCCAGGAGAGGTATCCAGGGCTCGGAATAATTATGGACACCTCTCCACTCGCGACCCGTCTCGCCGCCTCCTCTAGGTTGCTGGCCGTGGCTTGCATAGGGCGTCCGTAGGGGCGTTGAAATCTGTCTATTCTTACGAAGAGGTCTCCGACCGCGGGCTCGTCCAGTCTGTAGCCATCTCTGAGAGAGATGCTAAGAGCCTTGTTAAACAGGTATGCAGAATAGGCGTGGACGAATAGCTTCCTTATTCTGAGAGGTAGCCTTCGGAGGGCTCCCAGATAGTCGCCGGTATTAGAGGACAGGTGTGTCAGAATTCTCCGCTCATAGCTCAAGCTCCTCGGGAAATCCTTAAGAGCCGACGCTAAGTCCCCGGTCTCTGCGAGTGCGCGCCTAGCCGCCCTCACGCGCTCAGGCTCAAAGTCGGTAGTGTGTGAGAGGAATAGCTCAACGGCGCCCCGGATATCTCCCCTAACGATATGCCTCCCAACCAGGTGTGTCACAGGCCGCAAGAGTCCGAATCTCTGATAGCCGTAGAAGTTCGGGATGCCCATCTCTTGAATGAACTCCTGATAGTGTTGAAGCAAATCGTCAGCCGCCTCAGCACCCCTTATCAGTATCTCGAATCTGTTACCTATGAGCTTGGAGGAGCTGAGCTTGTCGATGTACCCGATCCTTTTTGCTTCAGCACCGTTGAGTGTTATGTGGGAATAGTTTACTGCTTTCCTTGTAAGCTGTATGGCGACAAACTGATACGTGACGGCTCGCCTGTCCTTGATTCCGCATATCATGGCCTTGAGGGGCCTCACGTTGAGCTTTTTAGCCAGCTTGGAGACTGTGGGTATGGTCTCTCGGTCTCTTTTCCTCAGAATCCAAAGAGCGTTGCGGGCGGGCTCCATGGGGAGCGGGTCTTTACTCCAGAGAATCGAGGCGTCAAGCCCCCCGTCAAGTATCTCTGATACCACGAAGTCTTCAGGCTCCATCTTCACAATACCGCCTATGCCTTGCAGCTGGATGTAGTAACGCTCAATGCCGATCGTTGCCTCTATTTCGGAGCAACTCGACATCTTCAGCTTATACGCCTACTCACTCTAAAGAGGCCGACCTCTATTTCTCTATGACGTCGTCGACCCTGGGGCCAATACCGATATACTTAACTGGGGCGCCCAGCTCGTCCTCGATTAACTCGACGAATCGCCTCGCGTTTCCGTGAAGAGCGCCATACCCTTCCCTCCTCAACACCCGTCTCTCATCCTCCTCTATCAGAGGCCACCCCTCGAGCTCAACAAATCTAGGCCTCACCTTCCAGAGTCGCTGCACAGTCTCGGGATAAAAGCCCTCCACCCCCTCGTAGTCCTTGCAGATGCTTACCCTGCTCTGGCCTGAGAGTGTGTCTATCCGTGTAAGAAATATGGCGTCCACGTCGTTTAGTTGGCAGGCATATCTAAGCTGAGGGAGGTCGAGCCACCCAATCCTTCTAGGCCTGCCTGTCGTCGCTCCATACTCTCCTCCGCGTTCCCTCAGAGCGTCAGCTACCTCGCCTTTCAGCTCTGTTGGAAACGGTCCAGACCCAACCCTTGTGGTGTAGGCCTTGGATACTCCTATGACTCTGTCTATGGATCTCAATCCTACTCCTGATCCTAGGGCGGCTGCGGGCGAGACGGTGTGGCTCGAGGTTACGAAGGGATAGGTGCCATAGTCTATATCCAGCATCGTCCCCTGGGCGCCCTCAAACACGACCGTCCCGCCTGTCTCCAACTGAGCCCTGATGAGCTTTGAAACGTCTCCAACAAGCGGGCGTGCGCGCTCTGCTAAGCCGCGAATGACCGCTAGCACATCCTCCTCTTCAACCTTAACTAAATCACCCCAGAGTCTCGCCCAAACATCTAATATGCTCGAAAGCAGCTCAGGCTCCAAAACATCGCAGAGCCTTAGGCCTAGTCTCCCGTATTTGTGGATGGCGGTTGGCCCTATTCCCCTCATCGTCGTCCCAATAGCCGCGCCACCCCTGGCTTCTTCAAGCTTAGCGTCAAGCTTCTTCTGGAGCGGAGTGACCAGGTGGGCCCTCGGACTTATGGTTACTTCAACGCGGCCCAAGACCTTCTCGAGCCTCTCAAGGTCTCGGAAAAGCTCCTCCAAGTCGAGATATACTCCCGGCCCTATTGCGGCTTTCCGCGTCGAGACTGATGCTGCGGGGAGCATGTGGAGGCTTAGAGACCTGTCGTCAAGAGTCACCGTGTGGCCTGCGTTTGCCCCTCCATTGAACCGCACAGCAAGAGATGCTCCCCTAGCGAGATATGCTGATGCTTTCCCCTTACCCTCGTCGCCCCATTGGAGACCTATTACAGCTACGCCCGGCATGCTAGCCTATCCGCTCAACATCATGGGGCAGTGACTCGATGTAGGCTGCATGTGTTATCTGTATGAAGACCGCGTTTCTCCTGAGTTCGGGGACTGTGCGGGCGCCTAGATAGCTCATGCCAGACTTCAGGCCGTTGACAAGCTGTTTAACGACATCTGAGGCTGAGCCCTTGTAGTCAACATACGCCTCAACCCCCTCGGCCATGTATGAGTAGTCTGCAACCTCGTCGAGGGGTACTTCTCCGGTAGCCTTGGCTTCCCTGCTGAGCATGGCGTAGAAAGACGCCATACCCCTATACACTTTGCTCTTCCTGCCATTTCTCACGACTACAGCCCCCGGGCTTTCGTCTGTCCCAGCTAGAAGCATCCCAATCATCACTGTGGAAGCCCCGGCGGCCAATGCCTTCACTATGTCGGCCGAGCTCCTTATCCCCCCGTCAGCCATCAAGGGAACACCAGCCCTCTCGGCAGCCTCGCTGCAACTCAATATTGCTGTGAGCTGCGGAACACCAACCCCCGCCACAACCCTGGTGGTGCAGACCGCTCCGGGGCCGATTCCAACCTTCACGCAATCCGCATAGGCCGCGATATCCTCAAACCCCTCAGCCGTAGCCACGTTTCCAGCAATCAGCTGAACATCGTCTCCAAGCTCTCTCCGAATGTTTTTGAGGGCGTCCAGCACCAGTTGGCTGTGGCCATGCGCCACGTCAACCACTAAAACATCGGTCTCGGCCTCTACGAGGGCCTTTGCCCTCTCCATGTAGTCGCCTTTCACCCCAACAGCTGCGCCAACCATCATCCTCCCCTTAGCATCCCTCGAGGAATGAGGGTAGAGCCCCCGCGACCTGATATCCTTCGCAGTAATCAGTCCCTTGACGTGCCAGTCCTTATCAATTATGGGTATCTTTTCGACCTTATGCCTCCTAATCAGCTCAACCGCCTCCTCCACGGTCACACCCTCGCTCGCCGTCACAAGCCTGCTCCTCGGCGTCATTACCTGCTTGACCGGAGCCTCGTCACGCTCAAACATTATGTCGCGTGCAGTCACTATTCCGTGGACATGCGACTCCTCATCGACAACAATCAGGCCAGACACGCCCCTTGTCTCCATTTCTCGCCTCGCCTCTGCGACGGAGGCGTTGAGGTTAATGGTGTAAGGGTCGTCTATCACTATCCCCTCCGCTCTCTTGACCTTCAAGACCTCGGCGACCTGCTGTTTAATCGGCATAAACCTGTGAATCACTCCCAGTCCCCCCTCCCTCGCCATAGCAATAGCCATTTTGCTCTCGGTAACGGTGTCCATGGCTGCGGAGACTATAGGGATGTTCACCTTCAGCTTTCGGGTGAGCATAGCAGTCGTGGAGGCCTCGGTCCTCGATCTAAGAGTCGAGAATCTCGGCATGAGAAGAACATCGTCAAACGTTAACCCAAGTCCCTCCCAGAACGATACCACTGAATCCCTTCTCATTGACGCATCCAGCCACGCTTTAAATATTTTCACCGCACCACCTCCCCAAACAAAGCGCCAACCATAATATAGCGCAACCCACAAGCGATGGCTCAGGGTTGAAGACTAAGCCTCCCCCAACCGTAGGTGCGCTCCTAAGCGATAACGCTATCGCAGCTAAGCTTTTAGAGCTGAGCAAGATCTACGGAGTCAAGGTTATATGGGTTGCCGAGCCGGAGAAGCTCCCCCTCACAGTCCAGGCTGTCGTCTCAAGCAGGAAAGAGGCCGTGAAGGCACCGCCACAATTAAGGACCCTCTACGTCGAGGACTATCCCTCAATTGAGTGCCTGCTACTCAATCTCGTGGCGGGCACGGCTCCTGGAAAGCCTAAGAGCTCACTGGTTGTGGCGCTAAACTTGGGCCGAGCAGTAGGCGCAGCCTACGCAGTCGACGGTTACATAGTCAAGACAGGTCGATACAATAGTCTAACCTCATTCGAGAGCGACTGTAATGACATAATTAGCTGCATTGGAGAGGGGAGGAAAATAGAGTTCTATATCGGATACAGGCCCGAGGAGATAGTGCAGGAGCTGGCCTCCCGCCTCAGAAAACAATACCCCGGCGCCAAGATAATGTTTATACCCGATGTAGGGGGTGGCCCGGAGTTTAGGGAGCTGAGCCCCGACGAGGCCTCTGCCTTGAAGATTTATCTTAAAGCAGTATCAGAGAATATTTGATCCTCTTAAACATCATGAATAAGTAAGGCGGCCGTGGTCTAGCCAGGTATGACGGCGGGGCCCCGAGCATTGAAGGCGGGCTCGCCCGCAAGTCCCGGGTTCAAATCCCGGCGGCCGCACCAAAACTCTCCACCCATAGGTTATAGAAAACTTATATGCGGAGTAAAAACACCTAATATCGCTTGGGTGTCGCCTTCTTGAGTAAAAAGTACTTTAGGAGAGAAGAGATAGTTGAAAAAGACATTGTATCCGACAAGGCTTTGAGGCTTGGGTAAGGTAAAAGACCTCGGATACGACCCTGAGGGCAGAATAGTCATAATCTACGACAATGTCCAAGGAGTTGAGGAAGCTGTCCCCTCAAACCAGATATTAGCGATCGGAGACGTAATTCTCGTTAAGACGAGAGAGCAAGCTGATGTAGAAGCTAAGGCTCCCCATAAAACTGAAAAGACCTGTCCAAAGTGTGGGAAAGCTAACGCACCCGACGTGAGGTTTTGCACAGCCTGTGGCTCAAGACTTGAGTGAGAGGACATGAAACTGAAAGAAAACCTCAGGAATTCCCTAGATTACGTGTCAAAGCTTTTCAAGGATGGCGGCAGGGCGGCAATCCTCATCTTGTTAAACATCATACCAATAGTAAACTTCATCGTTACAGGATACTTCGGTAGAGTTATAAAAGAATCTCCCGAGAGCGACGCGCCTCCCCCGCTGGAGAAGTATGGAGCGCTTTGGGTCGAGGGATTAAAGATAGTTATCGTATCTTTTGTATACATGATCGTACCGATAATTTTGCTCCTCATCGGATTTGCCTCAATCTCTATCGGATTCGCGTTTTTCCCATTCATTGGCCTCGGAGTAATAGGCGGTGTTCTGATCGCTGTGGGTCTTGTTTTGTCTTTCCTTATCGCCATAGTTGCCATCATGGGTATTATCCGCATGGTCAAGACAGACAGGATGGGTGAGGCCTTCAACTTGGGCGAGATACTGTCCAAGATTAGATCGATAGGCTGGGTTAATTACATCGTCTGGCTGGTCGTGATCTTCCTTATTTCCCTGGTGGCCTCTTGGCTCCCTTCACAGATCCCCATAATCGGCTGGGCCATAGCGTTGATAGTTGCCGCCCCACTCATAGTGTTTATAGGGAGGTCGGCCTCAATACTCTATGAATCTGGAATATCTGTGGAAAAACCTCCATATAGAATATTCTGCGGCTACTGCGGAAATCCCCTAAGCCCTGAAGATAAATTCTGCGGAAACTGTGGAAAGCCAGTCAGCCAAACTTAAACAAAACTCGCCCTCTTTTTTCTTCAAAAGTTAATAACGGCCGTGAAAAACTCTACAGTGCCGGCGAAGTGGGTGCTGGCCAGAATGCCGGCGTAGCTCAGGCTGGCAGAGCGCGGGACTCATAATCCCGTCGCCGTGGGTTCGAGTCCCACCGCCGGCACATAATGTTATTTATGAGCAAGAATTTGCTCAGGTCTGCGGTGGGCGGGGGCCCTGACACGATGTTTTGCCGAAAACTGGGGACTCGCGTATTTGTAAGTTGCCTAGTCAATTAGATTTTAGCCATTGCTCTCTGAATTAGTTAGCCTCACATTTACAGCTGTGCTTTGTGATGCGTAGGTCTCCAAACACGGGCGCGGGTTCAGCTCTCATTCTGTGCAGGCGAAACAGCTTAATATCAAGCTGATTAAGGCCGCGGCTTCTCAGAGTCATGTTTAACCCCTCGCCTAAGCCTCTGTTTAGTCTGATCATGCTAAAGCATAGGGTTTAATCTTACTCATCGACCGGCTTAAGCGTGAAGAACTGTCTCTGGTAATAGACCAGAGGCAGCTTATCTGAGTAGACTTTACAGTCATCAACCCTGCCAATTATCAGCATCTTGTCACCTACTTCATATGTACTGTCAACGGAGCAGAAAAGCGCCCCTAAAACATCCTCAAGCACGGGATAAGCCTCATTCTCAAGCCTGAACCTAACTCGTTTAAACCTCTCACCGTGATCTACGTAGGCAAACACATCCGATATGTAGCTCTGATGCTGATTCAACAGATTTATTGCGAACTTTTTAGAAGCCAACACCATGTCACAGGTCAAGGATTTTCTCGCCAGAGATATCGCGACAAGGGGTGGGTCAAAAGATACCGAAGTAAACGAGCTCACGGTCATACCGTAATAACCTCCATTGACGTAAGTCGAAACCACCGTCACGCACTGCGGCACTCTATGGATGAACTCTCGAAAATCCGTCATGCCCCTTCCCGCACACGTTAACATTATTAAGCATAATATTTATACCGAGAATTTAACAAATTCCCTAAGTAAAGCCTTAAAAGAGGACCTGCCCCGGACATCATATGAAAAGTCAATTCACGCCACTCAACCCCCACGTGCCCAGTCCATATACAGGCCGATGCTCAAGACAGCGACGGGAAGAAGGGTATTATTTTGTAGTTAACTATGCCCAGCCATAGAAGGCCGCCCAGCGATGTATTTATATAAGGTAAGAGCCAGTAAACCCTCTCTATGTCTCTTTTAAACACGGCCACCGACACAGGAATCAAGGGGTAAATAATTACGAGGAAGCTGAGGGGGTGGTAGTTGGTCAGCGTAATAACTAAGTACGATAACACAGACCAGAAAACAAACGTCATGATGAGGGAGAAGTTGACGCCTAAGAAGACAGGCGTCGTCTTCAAGCCTGCCCTCCTGTCGTAGTCCACGTCTGGAATCGCTGAGAAGATATGCATGGCTGAGATGTGCATGAGGCCTGCGAGAAGGAGGGACCAATGGGGGAACCCTCCCGACGCAATATAGTAGCCGAAGACACCGGGCATAATGTAGAGGTAATTAGACAGGAAGTCTATGAAAGGCTTGCTCTTAAAGCGTAGCGGTGGTGCGCTATAAAAGATTGATAGGAAGAGAAAGCCGCCAAAGAGTAGCCGAGCTATGTTGTCTTGAAAGAGCATTAAGCCTATGCTTAGCGCGATTACGTAGGCGACGAGACGACCTACTCTGCGTCTTTCAAGACCCATAACTCTGAGCTCTTTCTCATCTTTTTTAGGGTTAATGAGGTCTGTGGTCGTGTCGAAGTAGTCGTTAATTCCGTAGATTAAAATATTTGCCGGAATAAAAAAGTAGACTAAATAGATATAGTACTCGATCTTTAAAAAGTCAGCGAAGCCTGAGGCTCCCAAGCTATAACCAATCACGTAGGGCCCCGCAGCGTAAATCCAAAACCTGAATCGTGAGAGCTTCAAAATTTTTAGGACAACATCCCTCATTCCCAAGGGATCCCACCAAGCGGAGCTTTGAATCTGATCACACGGATAAAGTTCGTGCTTGCGTTGAAGATTATCCTCTTTCTTGAAGGCTTAATTTTTTTGAGAAAAGTTATGTATGGTGCTCGGTATATTATTCTGGCAGTCCACTTATACATATCCGCGGCTGTCTTTATCGGGATAAGGTAGCGGTAGGGAATGTATCTGTAGCCTCGCTCAGCGAAATTCTGCCACTCGAAGTATCTCCTGATTTGACGTCTCAGGAAGGCGGTAAAGTTAGCTACTTTATCACACATCTCGTAAGGGTCGAAACTTTTTATGTTGTATTCCTGCATCTCATTCAAAGGGAGATACTGTCTTCCGAGCATAAAATCTTCCCTGACGTCTCTGATGAAGTTGATGTACTGCATCGCCCTCCCCAGAAATCTAGCATAGATAAAGGACTCTTCCGGTAGGTCCAGTATCTTAGCCATGAAAAGGCCAACAACCTCCGCTGAGCCGTACATGTATCCATACAACTCTTCT
The DNA here is from genome assembly GCA_030550155.1 of Thermoproteota archaeon. Taxonomy (GTDB): domain Archaea; phylum Thermoproteota; class Nitrososphaeria_A; order Caldarchaeales; family Calditenuaceae; genus HRBIN02. The sequence goes on along the minus strand of JAUQPZ010000010.1, from coordinate 34,077 downwards.
AGTGTGTTGTACGTCTTATGATACAGGTCTGATTCCATTGCGTGCAGGAAGGCATCTATCCATTCAGGCTCAAATTTCTTCCTTTCAGCCAGCGATACAAACTCTCTTATAACCAAATCTGAAGTCTCGTATCCAGATGCAGCCTTTTCATACTCATGCTTAAAGTTGTAAAAGCCATCAGCATCTTGAGGTATAGAGTCAACGTAGTTATCTGCCTTTCGGAGGAAGGCGTACAGCCTGAAAACGTCTGCTCGCACATCGCGCGGGAAAAAAATCGTGCTATTGAAATAGGTCCTGCTGCCCGTTTTGAAAAGCTTATAGATCTCTGGCTGGACAATAGTCAATCTTCGTGACATGACTTCACCTCAACTCCCTCTCAATCTTCCTCGCGACGATTTCAGCTGAGATTAATACCATCGGCAACCCTATCCCCGGATGCGTATACTGCCCAGTGTAGTAGAGGTTTTTTACCTTTCGGCTCTTATGCCTTGGCCTCCAAAAGGCCGTCTGGCTTAGAGTGTGGGCTAGCCCAAGTGCTGAGCCTCTATAGGCGTTGTATCTGGTAGTGAAGTCTCTAATGCTGAAGAAATATTTTACACCTATGCTGTTTTCTATGCTTTCGCCTGTCTTGTTTTCAAGATCTTTTACTACCTTGGTGAAGAGCTTATGCCTCTTCTCATCTGAATCATCCAGCCCAGCTCCAATAGGGACAAGAATAAAGAGAGCCTCGCAACCGTGTGGAGCGGCTGACACGTTTATTTTCGAAGGCACGTGAACGTAGTAAGAGGCGTATTCAGGCCATTTTGCATAACGGGGATCGAAGATCTGGTAAAATTTTTCCGCCCAGTCTCTCTCCAGAAAGATGTTGTGTGTAATCAGCGAATCAAGCTTATGGTCAACCCCAATGTAGGCTACTAAGGCCGATGGGGTATACGTCCTCTTCTCCCAGTAGCTGGGGCCATAAGTCCAATAGCGAGGTTCTAGCAGCTTTGTCTCAGCATACGCGTAGTCGGCGTTCACAACAACTGCGTCTGTCTCCCAAGAGTTACCATCCGAAATTATCCTCCTTGCCCTTCCATCAATTACCTTAATCTTATTGATCTCGTATCCCAAATAAAACTCCACGCCATGAGACTTGGCCAAGTCATAGACGGCCTCTACAACCCTTCTGATGCCTCCCTCCGGGTAATAGACACCCTGTGCAAGCTTTAGGTAGCTCAGGATGGAGTAGAAGGCAGGGGCCTTTGCCGGAGGAGTCCCCACGAAACCGATTGAGTAGAGTAGTATTTTACGGGCCTTGTCGCTCTCAAATCGCTTATATATGAAGCTCTCCATGGACTCGAATATATTAAATTGTAAACCTTGCAACAATATCTCCCTCTGAAAGAGACTGAGTGGGGAATCGAGGTCTTTGTATAGTGTCTTTGAGATGCTCTCGTAAAGCTTTTCACATTTTTGTAAGAATTTTCGCAGTTTTTCTCCCCCGCTTCTCTCTAATTTATCGAAAAGCATGAAGTTCTTTTCCATGTCAGCCACAATATCTACGACATCACCATCATCGTAGAAGATACGGAAACTCGGGTCAAGCCTGAATAGTCTATAGAAGTCGGATGACTTCTTGCCGAAATGTGCGAAGAAGTTATCGAAAACATCGGGCATGAGATACCAGGTCGGCCCCATGTCGAAGAGGAAACCATCGCGGCTGAAGACACTGGCCCTTCCTCCTATGGTCTCGTTCTTCTCGTAAACAGCAACTTCGTGGCCGTCTTTAGCCAGGAGGGCCGCCGCAGCAAGCCCACCTAGCCCACCGCCGACTACGGTTATTTTCAATCCAGGAGAAAAAATATATGTCATTTATTAACCATGCTTAATCTACTCAATACTAGTCTCTTGTAACGCCTACATTGTGGTGTTTAAATCGAAAAAATCGCGGGATTCTTATATTTTGTATATGCATGTATAATGATATAGTTGGCGGCTTAAGGCTGTCGGGCTCTCGATGTCTTCTCCTCTAATAAACCGGTTATTAAGTCTGAGCGGGCGCTGATAGAGGGTGAGATTATGAGCGGGCGGCTTCTCTGAGAAGCGTCGCCAATTCTTGGGCATCAAAAATGCTACCCTGGACCCTTATCCTTCCGGCGAAGAATAGCTGTACGGGGTCGACTGTGCCTCTAACTACTCCTGCCAAGTCTTCGTCTGATGCGATGATTGTTGCCACGGGGCTGCTGGTCTCTCCGCTTGAAACCTTGAGAACACCGTTCACAATTTCTAGGTAGTATGGCGCGGCGTCTGAGGGGCGGAACTGGAAGGCCTTGACCATCCGGGCCGTCCTCGCCTTTATGAGGGGTTTGTCGCTAGCCCTAGCTATTAGTTCCTGAAGAGCGGAAAAGGACTTCCCAGACACAGCTAGAAAGGTGACCCAGAATATTTATCTCTTCCCCACATGGTGGAGGAATAATTTTAAAGGGAGTGGAGCAGTGTTTTTCCGTTAATGAGGGTGGCACTTGCGTATAGTGGTGGGCTGGATACCACAGTATCAATACCTTGGCTGATTGAAAAGTATGGAGCCGAGGTTATAACAGTCACGGTTGACGTGGGACAGAACGAGGACTTCCGTGAGATTAAGGAGAGAGCTCTTTCGGCTGGAGCTGTTGGGCACTTCCACATCGACGCTAAAGACGAGTTTGCGGATGACTATATCAGGCCATGCATTCTCGCCAACGGCCTTTACGAGGACGAGTATCCACTCGGCACAGCCCTCGCCAGGCCCCTCATAGCCTCGAAAGTTGTTGACGTGGCTCTGAGGGAAGACTGCGATGCAATAGCACATGGCTGCACTGGCAAAGGTAACGACCAGCTGAGATTTGACACGACGATTCAAGTCTTAGCTCCACAGCTAAAGATAATCGCTCCAATCAGGGAGTGGGACCTCAGCAGGGACGAGGAAATAGAATATGCGCGGAGAAAAGGCTTGAAACTTGACTTCAGGCAGAGTAGGTTCAGCATCGATGAGAATCTCTGGAGCAGGTCGATAGAGGCTGGTGAGCTAGAGGACCCGTGGAGAGCGCCGCCTTACGAGGCCTTCAAATACGTCATCGACCCCAAGCTAGCGCCTGACAAGGAGGAGATAATAGAGATAGAGTTTGAGAGAGGAGCCCCTGTGGCGCTAAACGGGCGGGATATGACTCTCAGAAGGATAGTCGAGGAGCTGAACGCGACGGCTGGGAGGACGGGGTTCGGAATCATCGACCACATCGAGGATAGAGCTGTGGGGATAAAGTCTAGGGAGGTTTACGAGGCTCCCGCGGCGCTCACCCTCCTGAAGGCTCATAGAGACTTGGAAAAGATGACTCTCAACTCCAAGACGCTGATGTTTAAAGCGCTTGTGGAGAGGACATGGTCCCAGATGGTCTATCAGGGTTTCTGGCTCGACCCACTAATGGACGCCCTCAACGCTTTTATCGCGAAGTCCCAGGAAAATGTCACGGGAAGCGTTAGGATATCCCTCTACAAGGGCTCTGCAAGAATTCTAGGACGCGTTGCGGAGAACCCGCTTTACTCATCGGAAATCGCAACCTACGCTAAGGGTAGTGTATTCCAGCAGAAGGCCGGCGAGGGGTTCAGTAAAATCTGGGGGCTCGACACCGTGATAAGTGCTACGAGAAAACCGTCAAGGAGGGGCTGAGGATTACCTCTCTCTTCTCAAGCCTTCTTGCGGGACCTTAACTACCTCTGCTGCATATTTGTTTGAAAGAGCTTTGACAACATCTTTTGACTTGTTCTGATGCGCGATTGCTATTACGAACCCGCCCCCACCCGCCCCAGTGAGCTTAGCGCCGAGCGCACCTGCATCTAGAGCGCGCTCTACAGCCTCGTCGAGGCTTCTGTTTGAGACACCTATAGTCTTTAACAGGTTGTGCTGAACTGTGAAGAGAGATCCAATCCTCTCGAACCTCATGTTCTGTAGGGCGATCTCCATCTCTGTCGCCACCTCGTCGTTGACTGTTTTGAGCCTCTCGAAGATGTTGATGAACTGTTCTCTCAGGATTGAGACCTGTCTGACTATTGTCCCTGTCTTACGAGCCTTCTCCGCCTTAATCAATATAATGTCAAACATGCCCTGTGTGGGGATTCTTCGCGGAGTCATACCCCTGATGTAAGATATCACCCCACCCGTTAGCGTCGCCGCTAAGTCAACCCCTGAGGACCTATAGTGAATCTCAGATTCGGCTATAGACGCAAGGTCAAGAAGCTCATTTGTCGAAGGCTCATGCCCCAGAACAGCCAGACAGGCAGACGCGGTGGCGAGCGAAACAGACGCAGAGGACCCTAACCCCATCCCCCTCGGTATCTGAGACTGGATCGTAATGTTGAAGCCCTTGGCGCCGTACTTTTCAGATATCTGGTCAATCATTAGTTTAAGTGGCCTCAACCTCAGCGGAGTCCTCTGGTCAGAGCTCTTTACGACCCTGTCTCCGTTCCATGTAGCCGAGATCTTAGCGTCGCGAGACTCGATCATCAACAGGCCGTCGCTTCTACTCGACACGGTGGCGTAGGCTCTCTTCGGGATGGCGCAGGCGACAGCTTTACCGCCATAAACTACAAAGTGTTCTCCGCACAGGATGACCTTGGCGGGAGCGGAATATGTTACAGCCTCCATTCAAACTCTTCTAAAAACTAAGTCAACACGCCTCTAAATATACATTATATTCAAATTTAACTTGACAATATTCATTAGAGTTCTAAAATTTCAGTCTTAGAAACAGCGGAACTATTATTAACCGTTTTATATCGCTTCAGAGAAACTATCCCCAGTGAACGGGCCGATAGCCTGCCTAGACATAGACTATTTTTTCGCGCAGGCCGAGGAGCTTAGAAACCCGTCCATCAGAGGCAAGCCCGTGGTCGTATGCGTCTACTCTCACAGGGCCCCCGACTCGGGGGCCGTGGCTACCTCGAACTATGTGGCTCGCAGATTTGGCGTCAAGTCGGGGATGCCTATCAAAACCGCAAAACATCTCCTGAGAAACGTGGACGCCGTCTTCCTCCCTCTCGACAAGCAATATTACGGCGAGCTATCCACCAAGGTCTTTGAGATTGCGGGAAAGTATTCCGACTCCATCGAAACAGCCAGCATAGATGAGGCATTCTTAGACCTGTCCTTTGTGACGGGTGGCTCATACGACGCGGCTGAGCCCCTCATGATGGAGCTTAAGCATGAGATAAGAGAGAAGGTGGGGTTGAGCTGTAGCGTGGGTGTTGCCAAGAATAAGTTGCTGGCCAAGATGGCGGCTGACGATGCGAAGCCCGACGGGTTGGTCGTTGTGCGGCCGGAATCTGTGCTCGATTACTTGGGGCCGAAGGGTGTTGGGGAGATACCCTATGTGGGAAAGAAGACCGCTGAGGTGCTAAACGAGATGGGTGTGAAGACTGTGCGCGACCTCTGGGGAGTCTCTATCGACAGGCTTGTGGACCGATTCGGCCTCAGAATGGGGCGGTTCCTCTATCTCTCCAGTAGAGGTGAATACCCTAGCCAAGTCACGCCCAGGGAGGGTTTGAAGCAAATGAGCCGGATAATAACCCTGAAACGCAACACTAAGGATGAGGAGGAGGTTTGGGAACAGCTTGATAAGATAATTCCTGAGCTAGCTGGGCGGCTTAAGCGAGAAAACCTCAGTTTCAGGGGCGTATCAGTGTTGGGCTTCACCCGTGATCTAAAGTTGATATCTCGGAGCTCTCTGATCCACCAGTACACCCAAGACCTCGGAGAACTGTCCTCAGTCGTCCGCCGATTGTTGAGGGAGCTTCTCGCAAGCCCTGGTGGAGAGCTAAGGCGCGTGGGTATCAAGGTATACGAGCTGCGGACTGAGAAGGGTCAGAGCAGGCTTACAGACTATTAGCTATCTCAAAACAACAGCTCGACAATGATTATGAGGAGGGCGGCTAGTGAGCCTGCTGCCACAGTGAGTAAAGAGGTGCTCAGCGTCCCGATGCCCGCGGCCTTTCCAACCACCACCCCTGTTGCGAGTAAAAGCGTGATACAGGTCAGGAAGGAGGCGGCGATCCCTAGCTCCAGCGGGCCAGAGGTGTAGGTATAGGCCAGATAAGGGAGAGAGACAAGGAACAGGGCCCCAATGGCTGAGAGGCCATTTACCATGGCCACGAGGAATATGGCCGGGAAGCTTACTCTGGTGTGGAGCGTGTTTTTAAGAGCCGTGAGCGTCGCCATCTCCAACCTTTTTATTCTAGCCTCCTGCTCAGCCTTCTCTGATATTACCGCGCCCGTAACCCCTGATATAACCATCGCGATCATCACGGCAGATACACTCCGTGCTATCACGTGGCCGGGATGAGGTCCTGAGATGTGCAGGCCGAAGACCAGACCTATCCCGACAATCGCGCCATCCATGACCTGTAGGGAGAAGTATCTTCGAGCTATATCACGTGTCTCAGTTATGGCCAAAATAATCTTTAAGCGCCGTATCAGCCTAGCCAGAACCATCTAAGCTTTCCACTACCTCCTATAATCCACCCTCTCCACCACAGCGGCGTCAACGCTGTGAATTGCCCCCCCAAGGTTTTTTATCGCCTCACTTATCTTTTCGAGCTCTATGTTCTCCCCATCAATAACAAGTTTAACAGTCTCGGTCTCCGCGTCTACCTCTAGGACTGAGATATCGATGCGCCTCACCCCCGGGACCCTTGCCAGCTCTCTACTAAAATCTATAACACTTGGCTGATGGGGCTTAAGAACATCTAATACAAGTCTCGTTATCAGGATGACTTCACGAGGTTTTGACATTCAGCTCGCGGGCACCCACTATTTACTCGCCGTTGACCAGACATATTAGTGTTGCTTACAGCGAATCTTTTTTATAGTCTTATATGACTTGAAATCGGTTCACAGCTCATATATGACCTAATTTAGTGCCGGGCTCAGCGCTCAAGATCTCAATCACTGCTTCAGCCTGGCCAGACACGTCATCGCCCGGAAAAATGTTGTATCAAAGTATTAATAGGTTTCTCCGTCCCAGACCATCGACTCGGTCGGTGTTGCGTGGTTTTTCCGGGGTAGAGAAGTTATTTAGGCAGACATGCGTGTCCTTAAACTGGATGTTCACTCTGAGGGAAGTATTGGAGGCGTCGCGTATCCTGGAGCGATATCTTAAGCCCACACCTCTTGTCCACTCTAAGAGTCTCTCGCGTGAGCTTGGATGCGATGTCTGGGTGAAACTTGAGAACCTGAACCCCACCCACTCTTTCAAGGTGAGGGGCGGAATCTACTACATGTATAGGAGGTTTGAGGAGGTCAGAGATAAGGGGGTCATAACAGCCTCCATGGGTAATCACGCCCAGTCAATAGCTTATGCAGGAAGTATATTCGGAGTTGATGTGCATGTAGTAGTCCCGAGCTGGGTCTCGGAGGTCAAGAAGCAGTCCTTGCACGAGCTAGGTGCAAACATAATAACCTATGGGTCATTCTACGATGAGGCAGCCCTCTACGCCGAGTCTCTAGCGGCAGAACGTGGATATACCTATATCCACGCAGTTAACGAGTCTCTGCTCTACCCGGGCGTAGCGACTATGCATCTCGAGGTTTTAAGGGAAGTTCCAGATGTGCAGATCGTCTTTAACCCAATCGGCGGGGGCTCCGGAGCGATTGGCGCCTGCATAGTTTACAAATCCGCTGACCCCTCCATAAAAGTCGTTGGCGTCCAGGCAGAAGGAGCCTCGGCATTCTACGAGTCACTGAAGGCCGGCCGCCTCGTCAGCAAAGATAAGGTTACCACGAGGGCTGAGGGGCTAGCTGTGGCTAGGGCTTATGAGGTCCCCTTCTCCATACTTTCAGGCAGGATCGATGATGTAGTGTTGGTTTCGGACGAGGAGATGGAGGATGCTATACGCGCCTTATACTATTCTGTGAGGCAGGTTGCTGAGCATGCGGGAGCGGCCGCTACGGCCGCCGCGTTTAAGAAGAGAGGGGAGATTGAGGGGAGGCGCGTCGTCCTTATGCTTACTGGTGGGAATATCGACGCCATGCAGCTTAGCAGGATATTGTATGCAAAAAGTTAGCCGGCTTTAATCATGTTTTAGGTGACAATTCTTATAGCGACAGGCTCATATAGCCTCTTGGTAGACACATATAATATATCATTCTCTCTCACGCCCGCGTCATAAAGGACATCATCATCGTTGAGCCTTCTATCGGCATGCAGTATCTCTGGGTCTGGAAATCCAAATACAGAAGCCACGGCCTCCTTTAGCCTAAGCACCGTCTGTCTTAGGTCGAAGGGGAAATTAATTGGGGCGGCCTCATTCTCGCTGCAGACTATGCAAGCCGGGTCTCTGGAGATTTTCACCCTTGTTAAACGCGAGTTGAGCGCGTCATACACGATTAGGCCGGTTGGGCTCTTACCGAGCCTGTCCTTGTGGATGAGCTGAATTGCGTGTGTCGTTATGATTCCCGCAACTACAGATGCCACGCTTTGGATGGCCGGTATTTTCGGCATAAGTTTGGAGCGAAGCTCCTCGATTGCCCTAAATATCTCGCCCTCCTTGTGTGAGAGTACGAGGTCAAGCCTGGCATATTTTAGGTCGTAGACTGTCTTTATGTTGAGTCTGAAAAGCTCCTCAGCAAGCTCGACGCTCAAATCTATACCCTGCTCTCTCAGGTCATTTACAAGGTCTTCTGGCCTCCTCCTCTTCAGCGTGCACTCAGCCAGCTTCTCCTCCCGAGGAATCAACTGCATGCTCTGACACTCTAGGCAAGCGGTTCTCTTGGGGATGACCACTTGGACATTCCCATAGAAGCCGTTTATTCCGCCGTCTATGAGCGGCTTGTTGAGGCTCACGGCCACGGAGTTGAGCCACCTTCTAGAGCCCCAGTTATCTAGGCAAGAGAGAACAATATCTACATCTCTGTAGACATCCTCCTCCAAGTCTCTTATATCGGAGTTATGGTGGTCAACCTTTACCTGCGGGTTAATCTCTCGAAGTCTCTCCGCAGCCACCTCGGCCTTCCCTCTGCCAATATCTGCGTCCCTGAAGAGCAGCTGCCTACTAAGGTTGCTTAGCTCAACATAATCATAGTCTACTAGTATCAGTCTACCGATCCCCATCATGGCTAGGTTTTTGGCGACCTCGCACCCTATTGCCCCAGCCCCCGCTATAAATGCTGTGGTGGAGTAGAGTAGATCCTGCTCCCATCCCTCTATTCTTAATTGTCTGTCGTATCTCTCAAGGCTGCTCATATCTCTGTTAGTCTCTCTAGCGCTCTTTCAGCTGTTGCGTAGAGCCTGATATACTCTCTTACACGGGCAACAAATCTCTCAGGGTAAAGCTTTAGTTCTTGGGCCGCCCAGACGTTTAGCGGGTCATCAGGATTAGGGTTGACGAGGAGATTCTTCAAGGCCTCGATCACAGAGACGACATGCATGTTGGGGTACCAGTCTTTATTGAGTATTGATTCACAGATCCTAGCCGGCTCCTCATCCGTGAAGTTAGGATGCCACACCCGGGTATGCCAAACGACCTCTGGGGGGATAAATGGGAAAGAGCGTGGCAGCAAAACCTCTACGACGAATACACCGCCGTCATATACGCCGCTACCGATGATAGTCCCCTTATAGTGGGTTAAATCTCCCCCAACGGCGTCGAAGTTGGGCTCATAGTTCCTGATGAGCTGGTATTCTTGGGCAAGCCTCTTCGCCCACCTGCCCTCAGGGAGGTACCCAACCTCAGACGCCTCCACGTTCAACCACCAACCGTGCGGGTTATCAGGACGAGTTTATCTCCTTCAGCTACACCGGCAGAAGCAACTGTCTCTGAGTCGCTTAAGGCCCTTCCCTTAAACGTCAGCCTAGCGTCCTCCGGCCTAAGCTTCTTAATCGCGCAGACCCGCATCTTCACAGCTCCTATACTGGCATTCGGGGGCACATCCAACTCTATGGGTGGGCCGCCACCCACCGCGGGTACTATCCTTATCTTCATATTTCCCGCATCGCCTACCTGAGTCTATTGTCAGAGCTATAAATAGGTTAGCCGTAGAGATTTGCGAGTGAATACTACGTAGGGCTATACGCGTTTTCTGTGAGCGTACGCATTAGTGTCTGCCAATGGAGGTGTATGGCTTAATCTCATGTCAGTGGCCAGCTGAGCTTAGGGTTAGGGGTTTATAGGCAAGTGATTATATGTTACAGGGGTAAGATGAGGGTAAGGCTCTTACCTCTCGCACTAGCAAAAATCATCAATCATTCTCTCTCTCAACCCAAGGTGGAGGTGGCGGGGTTACTTATCGGTAGGGAGGAGAACGGCGTGGTTGAGGTCTGGGACGCAGCGACGGGGGAACAGGTTGGAACGCCGGGCTTTGTCATACTGAATGAGGAGGTAATGGTGAAGGTTGTGGAGTTTTTACAGGAGCATAAGATACCGCTATTCATCGTTGGCTGGTATCACTCCCACCCATCATTGGGTCTATTCCTATCCCCGATAGATATCAAGACACAGCTCACGTATCAGTCTCTTTACCCGAACGCCATTGCCCTCGTTATAGATCCTTCTAGATATGAGGAGTCAAAAAAGGTTACAAACTCTCTTTACAAGATCTTTAGAGTGAACCAGCAGGGTGAGCCTATAGAGTTGCCAGTAACACTCGGGGCGGGAACAAGGAAGCTCCTAGAGTCAACGCTCATAGGTCTCACAACCACAGCCCTATTCCAGAGAGAAATCCACGACACAGCCATGTCTAAACCATTCAAAGCTATTAGCAACGTTTTCCGGCAGAGCCTAGGAATCGAGGGTGGGAGAAAAAATGAGTGACAAGAAAAAAATAGTTATAAAGAGAAGACTGCTCCCCGAAATCCAGCCGAACGAGCAGCAGATAAGCCAGGACGAGCCGACAGCAGATACACGGGCTGTGGAGGAGCCGCGGATAGAACCCGTGGAGCCTGAAGCCCAACCAACCCAGAACACATACCTAGAATCTATCAACAGCTTCAACTTGGTCCAGGAGAGGATAAGAGATATCAGGGAAAAGGACCGATCGATTCAGAGGGTCTTCAAGAAGTGGGACGAGGTCGACCTTAAGTCTGTAAAGAAGAAGCTGAACCAGTTATCAGACGAGCGGAACGCGATTTTGGCCGACGCCCAAACAACTGAAAACCTCCTCAACGAGGCTCTCGCAGTATTGGAGACCGAGATGAGCGAGCTTGAGGAGCAGCTCTTCGACAGGCTGGTGGAGGTTGAATACCTCAGGGAGAAGGGAGCCTCACTAAGAGATGCCGAGAACAGTAAGCTCAGGGCTCTTGAGTCCGAGATAGAGGAACTCCGTAACAAGATCGCGGAGAGTAAGACCAAGATGTCGGAGCTCCAGCTTAAGCTCGATAATATCCGCTCTCTTCCGAGAACGATAAACAAGTTGACGACAAGCACAGAGGAGGCTGAGCCCCTCTACAAGGAACTGGTCGCCAAGTACAGGGACGAGGCCCGAGTCTCATCCGCGATAGAGAAGATAGTTCAGGACGAGGGAGTGCCGAGGCCTTACGCCATAATTCACCTCTGGAAAGCGGCCCTCAAGCCAAGGGTATCAGGGCAGCCGTAGGTGGCATCTAGGGGAGGCGACAACTTAAATAGTGGGATAAACAAGACCACTTGAGCAAAAATCTTCCGGGTCAACCTAAGACCCAGCTCTTAAAGGTGGAAGATGAATGCTATCCAAGCTGAGATCAGAAATATTCAACTACTTGGCGAGCCTAGGGAAGGGCGAGCGGGTGATAACTCGAATAGATTTCGAGGGCCCCAGAATCGCGATTTACACGGCCGAGCCCATGGTCTTCGCGGACAGAAACAACATAGCCAGGGACCTCGTGAACCTGATAAAGAAGAGGGTGGTGATTAGGCCGGATGAATCTATCAGGAAGCCGGATGAAAACGTAAAGAAGTTTCTTGAGGAAGCTCTACGGGGCTTCTCAGCCAACATTATCTTTGATAACTCTCTAGGAGAGGTTGTGATTGAGAGCAGCGATCAGGAGCTATTCAATTTCCTGACACAGGAAAGGGTTGCCGCACTTGAGAGAGAGATTAACTGGCTTATCACTTTGTCGAGGACTCCGCTCCACCCTTCAAGGACGATTGAGAAGCTGAAGAAGTATCTGTACGGTGATGGCGAGGAAAGAGGTGAGATTCTAAGAAAAATAGGTGAGAACGTCTTCAGGGAGCAGATCTTCGAGCCCGGCGAAGTCTCGATAACAATTCTCGGGGGAGGCATGCAGGTAGGGCGGTCAGCAATACTTATGAGAACTAGGGAGAGTAACGTTCTACTGGACTTCGGGATAAGCGCTGGCGCAAGCAAGAACATTGACATGTTGCCGCGGATTGATTTTTTCCCAGAGCTAATCGATAATCTAGACGCTGTCATAATAACGCATTCCCACATGGATCATCACGGAGCTCTGCCCCTCCTGTTCAAGTACGGTTACAGGGGGCCAGTCTACATGACCGAGCCGACACTTCCGCTAATGGTGATGGAGCATCTTGACTATCTCAACCTTGCTGCCAAGACTGGGCAGTTCCCACTGTACGGTGAGCAGGAGGTCAGGATGGCCTCCCGATACTCGGTTCCCCTGCGCTATGGAGCAGTTACCAACATAACACCTGATATACGTGTCACGTTCTACAACGCGGGGCATATCTTGGGCTCGGCTATCGCCCATCTGCACATAGGCGAGGGGTTCCACAACATAGTATACACGGGAGATTTCAAGTACGAGAAAACTAGGATGCTTGACCCCGCCACCTCAAAGTTCCCAAGGCTGGAGACGCTGATTCTGGAGAGCACATACGGGGCTACGCCCATCCCGTTCACAAGGGAGGAGACAGAGCGCCTATTCTCGGAGCACATTTCTAGGACGGTGAACTCCGGCGGCAGCGTCCTCATACCTCTACCTGCTGTTGGACGAGCGCAGGAAATCATGCTTGTATTAAAGGATCTGATCGAGTCTAAGATGATTCCAGACATACCCGTGATTCTGGATGGCCTGCTCATCGAGGCCACCGCAGTCTACAGCTGCTACCCGGAATACTACTCGCTAGAGAGCAGGGACGAGTTTGTTCGCGGAGACTCACTCTTCTTCTCAGAATACTTCACTTTGGTTAGAAGTCAAAGCCATCGTGACGAGATTCTTGAGAGTAAAGAACCCATGATCGTGCTCGCGACGTCTGGAATGCTTGAGGGCGGTCCCGCTCTAACCTATTTGAGAAGTTTAGCTGATAATGAGAAAAACCTACTCTTATTTGTCAGCTACCAGGTGGAGGGGACTCTGGGCAGAAAGATACTGAAGGGTTCGAAGGAGATCACGATATTGACTGAGGAGGGTAAGCAGGAGGTGGTCAAGCTTGCTCTCTCTGTGGAGAAGGTGGACGGGTTCTCAGGCCACTCAAGTAGGCAGCAGATTCTCTCATATCTGAAGAGAGTCTCGCCGAAGCCCCAGAACGTAGTGTTTGTCCACGGCGAGGCCGAGGCTGTGAGCTCTGTCGCAGGCGCGGCTCGCAGAATTATAGAAGCCAACATTTACACGCCGAGAAACCTTGATTCTATAATCGTAGGATGAGCCCTACAAGAAATCTAAATGTAGTCCTCAAGCCGCCTCATTCTTTCATCCGGCTTTTCACTTCTCCTCTTGGCTGTTCTCGGCAGTATTTTCCCATAAACTCCGTCGAAACCCGGAATTATCTCGAGCTCACTCCTCCTCATGTCCTCGATAAGGGATGCAAGTTCTTGGCTGGAGGTCTTGGCTAATTCGTTGATGGGCGCGTCAAGGAGAATTCTGTATTCGCTGCCGAACTTGTCTACTAGGGAGTTGTAGATGGTCCATATCTTTCTTGTCTGGAGATACATCTCCGTTGTGTAGTCTGCGCCCATGGAGAGTGCTATCAGCTCTTGGAGTGGGAGGACATACATGAAATCTATCGCGTCTGAGGGGCGATAGCCTACAGGCCTGTCCGCGAGCTCTTCAACCCTGTCTTCAACACCCTTAGTAAGTCTCCGCCCACACCGCGGACACCGATAGTTCATCTCCCGGGCCTTCTGAGGCGAGACTGGTCCGACGCCACATCTTCTATGCCCAGACCAATGATACTTCCCATAACTCGGGGGGACCTCGAGAGTCATCAGGATGGACGACCTGTCCCGGTTCTTAATGGCGCGCACAATCTCTCCGTAGGCAGGGTTTTTCAGCTCAAACACCACCGCCTCTCTGCCCAGCCGATATGGATATGGGCTGTGCGAGTCAGATGAGCTTAGGAGGACGAACCTGTCAAGACTGCTTATCCGCCAATTCATAGGAGGGTCAGAGCTTAGCCCAGTCTCGATGGCGTATATCTCGTCAGACTTATCCTCGTAGCATTCCTCAAGCCTGTCCACCCCGCCGATAGAACCAAAAAGCGACCACCAAGGCGTCCAAGCATGGGCCGGGAAGACCAGACAATCCTGATCTATCTCCAGAAGTGTCTCAACCAGCTCGGCTGGCCTCACGTTAAGTATGGGGCGGCCGTCAGATGCGATGTCACCGTATCGTTTAAGCCTCTCACCAGCCTGAACCGACATCTCCAAGCTACTGAAAAGAATCACGTGGTGTATGCGTCTAGCTTTGCCGGCGAACTCGTGCACCGTCGCGACCTCTGTCTGGGTTACGAAGAATATGTTGTTTGCCCCACCCTTGACTCTGTAGAGGCCGGAGCCATCAATCTCTTCAAGCCCCGTCTTAAGCTCTCTCAGCCAGAGAGGATGTAGGGAATCGCCGGTCCCCAAGAGATTAACTCCTTTGAGGGCGGCGTAGTATTCTATCTCGTGTAGATTCATTTTAGAGGAGGTGGCTCCGCTATATCTTGAGTGTATCTGTAAGTCTGCGATTATTTTCAAACCCTTCCGCGTCCCAGCTTGCTATTCAGGAAATTGGATTTAACCCTTCACACATCTTGGCTCGCTAGCCTTCACTCCTCTCCGCCTCTCTGCCTTAGCCTTGCCCTGATTCTCTGTATTAAGGCGGCGGCCAGGGCTACAGATAATACGCCCAATAAAGATGCAAGTATGGTGGAGCCCGGTATCGGGACTCCTGCAAGAACGAGGGAGTTGAGCCTGACTCTAAGGACGCCTCCCGCCGTCCAAACCTCAAATTTTTCGTCGCCATAGCTCACCTCGACGCGGTATGGCGCGAGCGCTGTAGGTAGCTTAATAAAGCTTACGCTGCCCTCAGGGCCGGTTGAGTCAGCCCCCGCTATTAGGCCAGGCCTCCTGCCAGAGTAGACAACGACTCTGGCGTCCTGCACAGGTCTAGATAGAATATCGCTCACCGATACCGTGATTACTGTCTGCTGAATCACGAGCTTGATCTCTGTGCCGTTGTGCATAATCTCCTGCCTCAATATCTCGGTTCCGCCCCAGCCCAGAACTGAAATATTCAACGCACCGTGACGAAGCGGGTCGCTTTGAGCGACACCATTACTCAAGGCATAAGTCACACCATTTAGCGTCACAGTTCCGTTGAAAGGCTCTCCTCCGCTCCAGAAAACCCTAAACTTAGCGGGGCTTATCTGCAGTCTCAGAGAACCAGTCCTCGACTCGGATGGGAGGATACTTGAGTTGAGAACCAGTCTGGGAGTCCCCCTCTCCCAGAAATAAATCAGTACTCTGTGATCAGTATTGGGAAGCAGCTCCGCAGCTAATCTACTACCGACACCGGCGAAACGCCCTCCAGCACCTTCTATGACCCACTCTGCGATGATAGGACGTCCATCCCAGTCGACGAGAGACATGTTGACATCAAAGACAGCCACGTAAATTTCCTCCAAAACGTTACCCGCGACCCGCACCTCACCCGAGTAAACTGGAACATCCCTATAATAAGCCCTCAAGCTATAGACGCCGCCTGGAACACCTGGAATACTCAAGGCGCCATCTCTATCGCTCCTAAACTCCAGTGTATGGAACCTCACGGTGGAGTTGTGAAGAGGTTTGCCATCCATCGATAGTAGCCTAAACCTCGCATTATAGATGGGCAGAAGAATCTGCGACGGCTCCCCCGGGGTCGCGACTATGCTTGCGGAGGCCTCAAAATTAAAGACTGATGAAGCATTAGTAGCCGTTACCCGATACTGTGCAATAGGCTGCTGCTCCAGTACGAGTACTCCATCCCGCCGGCTAAGGTCTCTGAAGCTCGTCTCGGGAGTCGGCCCCTCCACATCAAAGACAGCGCCCACTGGAGCCCCGCTCATATCGGTTGCCGAGACGACAAGGTCTGCAACAGAGGTCTCAGCCTCAAAAGTTAACGGGCTGAACCCCAAAGTCGGATGATACCCAACGTACCTTTGCGAGGAGTGCACCTTCACCGACTTCCATGTAACTTCAACGGAGTAGTTCCCCGTGGGCAGTAGGTAAAAGGTTGCATAGCCGCCTGTGGATGAGTTCGAGATAAATGCGGTGGCCCCTGTCCGAGGCTCCTCGATTAGCTTGAGATCGACCGTCGCGTTGATGAGTGGTCTTCCATTCATGTCTTTGGGTTGGATTCGCAGGGTGTAGAGACTTGTTCTTATGTAGCCTGTCCTAGCCAGCTCTTCTGCGCTGTGAGAGGATATATAGACGGTAATGTTCTGCCTAATCAGTGGCACCCTGTAAATGACCGTTACGTCGTAGCTGTAGAAGTCGGGGAGCCGCCTGATCAATATGGCTCCCTCCCGGTCGGAGAATGCTGTTGTCGAGAAGGAGTAGAAGTGAGCCTTGAGGACCAGCTGAGCACCATCCAGACGGAGCGCATATTCATGGTCAGTGATTGTTAGATTGAATGTCCTGAAGGGGCTGAGCCTGAAAAATCCATACTCACCGCCCTTGATGCCCAAGACTTGCCACAGGTCTTCTTGACCAGATACACTGTACTCGTACTCGTAAGTGAAGCGGCTCGGATATCTGAGCTCCAAGGTGATAACGGGCTGCTGCTCGAATAGCTCGCTAGGCAGGTCTGATGGAAAAGGGAATGCGACTGTGAAGAGAACCGTTGATTCCGTGATGTCTCCTTCAAAGATGTATTTCAGCGGGTCAAGAGACTTCAGTGTACGGCCGATATTCGCTTTGGAGCTTATCGCCTCACCATACCTTGGCCAAGCGAACCATACCTTAGCGGACACAACATCAACCTGTCTACCGATGCAGTATCCAGTAACAGTTATCCTCCAGTCTGCAATCTTCCTGTCCCCAAATACCACGACATTCGAATCCTCCACGGAGTAGCCAGTTATGAAGTTGGTCTTGCTCATAGCCTCAAGCCTCCTAAAGACAGGCCTGAGGTCTTCCTCCCAGGTTTGCTGGAACTCCCTCACATGAGGAGTTTGAGCACGCCTCTCACAGTCAATATTAGTGACTTGGAAGGTTAAGTTCCCGGTCTCGCCTGGAAAGAAAATGTCTCCATAGCTTTGAAGCCATCGGGGGTCACCAGAGTCATCTGTGGGAGGGCCTTCAGGCATGAAATATATCCGCATATCCCATCTGGGCGGTTGCGCAATTGCGATGGCCAAAAGGAAGGGGAGTGAAAGAAGAATGAGAGAGTTGACAGCGAAGAAGCTGATATAAGCGGGAGCCAGGCTTTTACTCTTTCCATCCTTGCTAAGAGGCATAATTATCCTGAGGGGTTACGCCCTTTAAGCTCTTTTGGGGCGACGGGACAGTTTAATATATATATGGCAGTGCTGCATATTTAAGGCCGTGGTGTTGAACTGATTGACGGAAAAGTCTGGAGCCCCCATTTTCTTATACTCCAGGCCCTGCTCCGAGGCATTATCTCCCTTCTCAGCCCACTGTAGCGTCGTGTATAGCTACGCTGGACAGCCCATCATCGTGGCAGCTGCTCTTCTTGCATCACACCCCGACCGTAAAGTTGTGGTGATAGATGAAGGGCGATTGGTTCATGAACGCAGGGTCATAGGAGTTATTAGTGCGCCTCTTATAATTGGCTGGCTTCTGGAACCCCATGATGTATGGCGGCACTTCATGAAGATGAGGTGTAGTGATGCGGCCCAGCCTGTGGCCATCTGCGAGCCAGCCGACACACTTTCCGTGATTCTCGACAGGTTATCCTCAGAGGGGAGCGAGGTTGTTCTCTTAGACTGTAAACGGGATGGTCAGGTGAGAGCTTTAGACACCACCACCCTGGCGATGTATATGGGCCTTAAGCAGGACTTCAGGTCTCTTCTAAAATCGTATACCTGCGCTGACATATCTCCTAAAACTACACCCATTTACATCAGCTTGGAAAACACGCTTCGAGAATCAATCCACTACATGGTGAACAAAGGTGTTGACAGGCTAATCGTAAAGGAGGCCCGCTCTGTCCTGAGCGCCGAATCTATTACGCACTTTCTGTTCGGCTCAACTCAAAACATGGAGCTACTTCGCGACGAGCCTGACAGGCTGCTAGAACTTGAGCTGGGAGAGCTTGAAGGCTTTTTCCTGCAGCCTGGCTTGGTGAGTCGCAACGACAATCTGGAGACGGCCTTAGATAGAGTGATCGGTAGCAAGGCAAGGTGCTGCCTTATAGATGGAGAAGGAATGATCACTCCTCGCGACTTGACCGTGGGGTTATACGAGAAGATCCGCTCCGAGGCGTGGTCTGCGTAATACGTTCTGATTATATTCGGCGAGGTGTCATTAGATAGATATCTTCACATTGCTTAGCCTATACTGGGGATGGATTCGCGGAGCCAGCTCATAGACCAGTTGATCTCGACGGTCAAGGTCAGAATAAGTAAAGATATAGC
The DNA here is from genome assembly GCA_030550155.1 of Thermoproteota archaeon. Taxonomy (GTDB): domain Archaea; phylum Thermoproteota; class Nitrososphaeria_A; order Caldarchaeales; family Calditenuaceae; genus HRBIN02. The sequence continues at coordinate 15,276 of JAUQPZ010000010.1, read as the reverse complement.
CATGTTGAGGGTGGGGGGTCGCGACCTGGGGGAGATCCGTCAAGGCTCTCTGATGACGCTCCCCCTCTGGGTTGCAGAGATTCTCTGGCAGGAGCAGTTGGCTGACCCGGTGGGTGGTGGGGTAGATTTCCCGAGGCTGGTGCAGCTGACTTGGAGGGAGAGGAAGAGTCCTGTCGAGCTGGTGGAACTCCCGGAGAAGTTCTATTATGGCGCAGCCTCCCAGCTGACCCGGCTGCGCGAGGTAGACGCCGGTGCGTATAAGTCATTTATGGAGGGTTACAGGGACCTGGTCTATCTGAGGCTTAAGAAGATTCTGGAGTTTGCTCCGCAGAGGCTTGATCCCGTCTTGATTAAGAATATGACGGATGAGGAGAGGGAGCTCTATGTCAGGGTTAGGGCGGAGGTCGAGTCGTGGCTAGCATCCGTCGGCTTGGGGGTGAGATAGTTGTCTGGGACGCTGGAGGAGGAGCTGGCGGGATTTTTTAAGCAGGAGAAATATAGGGAGCTTATCTCTAGGGCGGTTGTTTCTGGCCGAAGGACAATTCCAGTAGATTTCGGAGACCTAATCGTGTTTAACCGGGAATTAGCGGAGCGAGTTCAGAACGAGCCGCTGACCTATCTCCCGCTCCTAGACGCGGCCGCCTACAAGCAGCTTGAACTCGAATACCCCGACTACGCATCCAATATAAAGAGTTTCGGAGTCTCGGTGAGAAACCTCCCTGAGACAATTCAGATAAGGAAGATCCGGGCAGAGCACTTAAGGAGACTTATCGCCATCGACGGTATAGTTGTGAGGGCTTCAACCGTTAGGCCTTTACTCGAGGTGGCGGCTTACAGGTGCCGTTACTGTGGCACGATAGAGTTTGTAAAGGGTGCAAGGCCCCCGCCGAGATGCAAGAATCTACGCTGCGCGGAGAAAAGGCCGTCGATGGAACTGGTCGAGGAAAAGTCAACTTTTGCAGACTTTCAGATCCTCGGTATTCAGGAGAAACCTGAAGACTTGCCCCCCGGCCAGATCCCCCGCACAATCGAGGTGAGGGTGAAGAACGACGCTGTAGACGTTGCCGCACCAGGAGACAGGGTGACAATAACGGGTATTCTGATGCTGGGTGTTGAGCAGGGTGAACAAGCGTCTCAGCCGAGGAGGATTTTCATCGATGCTGTGTCTGTTGAGCCTCGTGGGAAGGAGCTGGAATCTCTCCTAATCACTCCGGCTGAGGAGAAGATGTTTAAGGAGATGGCAGCCGACCCCCAGAACTATCAGAGACTCATAGAGTCTGTGGCTCCCTCCATCGAGGGCCTTGAGCACATCAAGGAGGCCGTCTTGCTGCTGCTCTTCGGCGGCAAAAGTAAGGTGTTCCCCGACGGTGTGAGGGTCCGTGGAGATCTACATGTCCTCCTAGTAGGAGACCCGGGGACAGCAAAGTCCACCCTCCTTCTATACGCGGCCCAGATCGCTCCGAGAGGAGTCTACACCTCGGGGAGAGGCAGCACCGCCGCGGGCCTGACCGCCGCCGTGGTCAGGGATGTCGGAGGGGGACTGGTTTTGGAGGCGGGGGCGAGCGTGCTGGCTGACATGGGCATCTGTGTCATCGATGAGATAGACAAGATGAGGCCTGAGGATAGGGTTGCGATGCACGAAGTAATGGCCCAGCAGACGGTCAGCATCGCCAAGGGTGGAATTGTAGCCACGCTTAATGCCAGATGTAGCATACTCGCGGCCGCCAACCCCGAGCTTGGGAGATACGACGTCTACAGGCCGTTTAACGAGAACGTGAACCTGCCCATCACGCTTCTCTCGAGGTTTGACCTGATATTTGTGTTGAGGGATGAGCCGGCCCCCGAGATGGACAAGAGGGTCTCGAGTCACATAGTCTCGCTGCACGTTGAGAGCGGGGTTAAGAAGGAGCCCCCAATACACCCAAACATTCTGAAGAAATACATCGCTTATTCAAAGAAGATAGAGCCAGCGCTTACGCCGGAGGCCGCGGAGGTTCTGCAGCAGTTTTACCTCAGCATGAGGTCGGTCTACGAGAAGACATCGACGGTCTCAATCACCGCCCGGCAGCTCGAGTCCTTAATCAGGGTAGCTGAGGCCCGCGCAAGGGCGTGCCTCAGGGACGTTGTGTCTGTTGATGACGCCCAGGTCGCTATCCGGCTTATGAAGCGGAGTCTCGCGGAGGTGGGCGTGGATGTGGAGACTGGGAGGCCGGATATCGACGTGATCATGACGGGTAAGCCCCGAAGTGTTCGCGAGAAGCTGAGCCTCGTGCTGGACGTGATCAGGGAGCTACAGGGCCAGCATGGTTATGCGGATGACGAGGCGCTTAGGAAGGAGTTGGAGGCTCAGGGTCTGAGCAGAAGCGAGATTGACAGAATATTGAACAGAATGATCACTGAGGGGCGGATTTATACGCCGAAGCCAGGCTCCTACAGGCTGGCATAGAAGTCCATGAAGGTTGAGGAGGCCGGCCTTTCCAAGTGGCTCGTCGCGTCTCTGAGGCAGGAGGGAGTCGAGAGGCTCTACCCCCCGCAGGCCGAGGCTCTCCGAAAAGGTCTGCTTGAAGGCCGCAACATAGTGGTCTCATCTCCCACAGCTTCGGGGAAGACATTGATAGCTATAATGGCTTCTCAGAGACACTTGGAGGCAGGTCGGAAAATCCTTTACCTCACTCCTCTAAGAGCTCTAACCTACGAGAAGGCCGTCGAATTCAAGAGGATACTCTCGGAGCGCGGCCCCGGCTACAGGGTTGTCGCGGTCTCAGGTGACTACGACGACCCGGGCGAGTGGATAGGTACCCACGACGTCATCATCTCGACGTATGAGAAGGCTGATAGCCTCGTCCGACACAGGGCTAGGTGGCTCTCAAGTGTGGGCTTGATAGTTGTGGATGAGGCCCATATGCTGGGCGATAGGGACCGCGGGCCCACGCTCGAGATGACTATAGCAAAGCTGATGGCAATACTGGAGAATCCCCAGATACTCTGTCTCAGCGCGACCGTGAGAAATATTGAGGACATAGCTGAGTGGCTGGAGGCTGTCTCCGTGCAGAGCGACTTTAGACCCGTGCCCCTGAGAGAGGGAGTCCTCTACGCGGGGAGGGTTATCTTCCGCGACTCTGAGGTTTGGAGCCTGAAGACTAGTGTAGAACCGCTCATAACTCTGATCTCTGACTGTCTTGTAGACGGCGGCCAGGTGCTGGTTTTCGCCTTGACCCGGAGAAAAGCTGAGAGCTACGCCGAGAGGATTGCTCACGCTTTGAAGAGCGTCGGCGTATTGAATAGGCTGAAGAGCGAGAAGCTTGAGCAGTACTCTCGTCTTGCGAAAGCGGAGTCAGACTCGCCTTTCTCAGAGAGGCTCTCAAACCTAATCCGAAACGGCGTGGCCTTCCATCACGCGGGGCTGGGCCACGGCCACAGGCGGCTCGTGGAGGATGGATTTCGCGAGGGGGCAATACTCACACTCTGCGCGACCCCTACTCTTGCGGCGGGGGTTAACCTGCCCGCCCGTATGGTGATTATCCCCGAGCACAGGAGGTTTGATTCAAGGACAGGAATGAATGCCCTAAGTGTTACCGAGTATAAACAGTTCTGCGGCCGCGCTGGAAGGCCCCTCTACGACTCCGTAGGATACTCCATACTTATCGCAGGGAACAGGACTGAAGCCGAGTATCTAATGGAGAAATATGTGATGGGCGAGCCTGAAAGAGTTTTCTCAGCTCTCGGAAACGAGAGACACCTGAGAAGCCACATACTCTCCCTCATCTCTTCGGGCCTCGCCAAGTCTGAGCACATGCTTAGACGCCTCATAAGCCTCACGTATTACGCCCACATCTTCGGAACCCAGGGGCTGGAATCAAAGATAGACGCGATTCTCGAACTGCTGGAGACACACAACATGATCTCTCGGGAGAACGGCTTGGAGGCGACCAGGCTCGGCTCCCGCGTCTCAGAGCTCTACATCGACCCATTAACATGTTTGAAGATTCTAGAGTATACGGCCGGCGTCGAGAGATTTTCCACCCTCGCCGCGCTCCAACTCATCTGCCTCACACCCGACTTATCGGAGGTCTGGGTTGCAAAAATTCGTGAGGGGAAGTTGAAGAAAATATTGGAAGAGGTCCCCGATGAAATCTACATTCGGCCGCCAAGCCCCGACGAGGACCCAGAGGAATATGAATTTCAGATCAACTCTCTCAAGAATGCCCTCGTCCTCTGGGCTTGGGTGAACGAGGTTCATGAAAGAGAGATTTACGAAAGGTTCAGCGTGGAGCCGGGCGACTTCGCCGCACTTAGGGAGAGGGCTGAGTGGATCTCATACGCAGCCTCGAGCGTGCTGGAGGTGGTCAGGCGTAGGAGTCTTGCGTCTCTCTATAGGGTTTTGACCGAGCGGCTGAGACACGGCGTCTCGGAGGAGCTCCTGCAGCTTGTTTCTCTGCCCGACATAGGGCGGGTGAGGGGGAGGATGCTCTGGAGAAGCGGGTTCAAGACCCTGGAAGACGTCAGGAAAGCTTCGCTCGACGACCTCGCAAAGGTTCCTGGCATAGGGGCGACTCTGGCGGCAAGGATCAAGAAAGCTGTTGGGGAGCTAGACTCGAAGGCCGAGAAGTAGCCTAACACTTAGCGAGGCTGCAAGAATATCCGCGGATGATCCGGGCCTCGCATCCAATCTTCTCAGGTAATTGTCAAGCTCGGCAATAGCTTCAAGCCCCCTCTCGGAGGAGGCGCCTCCCAGTCTTAGTGCTGTCAGGGCCATAGACTGGGCGATTCTAGCCACTAATATGTTCCTCCTTCTGATGATGTGCGTGTCGGGCCTACGCCCCATAACCGTGAGTAGCGCGTTCACACATGCAACCTCTAGGCTCTCGGATGCGCGCTCCCATCTGAGCAAAGCATCCAAGCACTCGTCAAAGACCAGCGGATAACCTTCGACAAGCTCGTCGGCCACCATGTCCCTACCTCGGTAGGGCTCAAAGGCCTGCAGTAACCCGGCTCTCAGCCGCCGAAATAGAGCATAAGTCTCTCGATCAACCACATCGAGGAAACATACTCTGCCGAGGCCGCCTGGCCTCACCTGCTCAATAGCCCTGAAAACATTTGAGGCATCCTTCCAGTCCAGCCTCGCCACAGTATCGACCGCCGCTCGCCTAAGCGCTTCAGGGCTCCTTGACCTTGAGCCGAGACTTCCAGCCGCCGCGGCTAAGGGGACAGTCAGTATTATGGCGCCAAGATGAGCGTTTCCCCCTCTCTGAACGCTAAGAGACCGCGTAGAGGCGTCCAAGATAAGTTTCCCGAGATTTCCTCTCGCCTCGCCGCGTCGTCCAAGCTTAGCGGCTTGAGCGAAGTATGGGTGGAGGGCGACGGCGCTTGTCGAGAGCCTGAAGACGTCTATCTCGGCCAATGGCTTGACCCTGTCCACGAGGCCTGGCTTCGGGTGGATGGCGGCCTCTATTGTGAGGCCCGTTGTGAAGCATCTGGCGACCTCCAAATCATTAGGGGAAAATGAAACTTCTCCTTTCATGCCCTCCTCTTCACCGCTAAGACCACTTCCGGGCCCTCAATCCACCTTACTTCGAACCCGGCGCTCCTCAGCCTCTCCATGACTCCTCGTCGAATCCTAACACCCCTAAACCTCTCACTGGGGCGCCCAACATAGTGCACCAACCTTCCACCCCCTCTCAGGATTCTGAAAAGCTCGCCATAAAACTCGCCAGAGTAAAGTTCGCCGGCTAGGGAGAATCGGGGTGGGTCATGAATAGCAAAGTCGAATAGGCCATCAGGGAGCTTGGCAAGGGCTTCGACCGCGTCTTCGAGACAAACCACAACCTGGTCCGACTCCATATCCCATGACCATGGGTTGAACTCGGCGAGCCGTAGAACGTTAGCGTCCTTCTCCACCGTCAGAACCCACTCAGCGCCCAGTTTTAAAGCCAATCCGGCGGTGTATCCAAGCCCGGTGCAGACATCCAGAACAGAAGCGCCTCTCAGACTCCTCCCCAACGCCCTCAGTTTCTCATAAGAGTCTTGTTCAGGGTAAACATCCTTGACGCGATGCATGTGGACCCCATCAATCTCTATGGTAGGTGCGTGGCCCCTACTTGTGTTAATCAGCTTATAGAAATGCTCCCCCCTGACCTCAAGTCTTCTCAGAGAACCATCCATCACAGCATAAACAGACCTTTCATCACCAACGAGCTCCACCAGATCCTCCAGAGTGAGAGGCATGCCTCTCAAACGGACTTTGCCCTCTTCCACCTTGACATACTCGAGGCTCCTCCAGAGGTCGAGGCTGGTCTTTACACGCTTCTCTCCAGCCTCAGCTGCTCTCAAAACGTCCATGGCCACGTCTCCTGTGATGATTGGATACACTCGCCTTCTGAAAGGGTATCTGTTTAGGTGCGTTATGGCCTCGTCTCTCCGACCCCTCTCTCCGAAGATTTTATGCACCGGTTATCAAGATTTTAACAGTGTTAAAATATTTTTACCAGCGATGCCGAAAGAAAGATATCATGGCTGAAAGGATTGAGCGCGTAATTCCGGCGCTTAGGGCACTATTGGCTGAGAAGCTCGTCAACAACTATGGGCTAAGGAAGGTCCAGGTGGCTAAGGCTCTGGGGGTCAGCCCCGCGGCAATATCCCATTATGTCTCAGGCTCGCGCGGAACTAGGTCGCCGGAGCTGGAGTCGATGTTGAAGATGGAGGATATAGACAGGCTCGTCGAGCGTATGGCAAGAAAGATTTCCTTGGGCATGACGGACTCAGCCTCTACCGAGCTGTCTATGTTTTTGAGGCTCTTAGTAGCACACCGGCATCCACAAGAGACTGAGGTCGGCGGGGTAGAGGATAAGGGTCTTATTCAAGCCTTGATTGAGAGGTTGTCATTAGAAGAGGAAGCTGCCAAGAGAGCTCTGGAGCTTTCCGTCAAGGCTAACTCTCACTTGACGAAGATGGTTCTGAAACAGATGGCGGTGGACAGTATAAGGCATGCAGACATACTCACGACGCTTCTCCACATAATCGAGAAAGGTGAAGACGTTGAAGTACGCAGAGACGACTTAAAACTGATCGCGGAGATGTCTAGCTTCGAGAACAGAGCCGAGGAGCAGAGACTCTCAGAAATATCTGTGGCGGGTCTGGGGCCTGTCATAACGGCCCTGCTCACCTCCATCGACATGGATGAGCAGAAGCATGAAATGCTCCTTAAAATTGTACTCGGCTCAAGCGAGAAGATGCAGTGAGCAGGTGGGATGAGCTTGTCTGGAGAATCAATCGAAAGGCTCTGGTCCCCGTGGCGCATGGCCTACATAAAGAGAGCATTTGAAAGCCGGGGCTGCATCTTCTGTGACAAGCCTAAGGCCGGAAGAGATAGGGAGAACCTAATACTTGCGCGGGGGAGATACTGCTTTGTGATGCTGAACGCGTATCCCTACAACTCTGGACACTTGATGATAGCTCCTTACAGGCATATCGGCCAGCCCAGTCTCCTCAGGGAGGTGGAGTTCGTCGACTTGTTCCGCTTGCTCAGAGTTTTTCTCAACGCGCTTGATAAGGCCTACACGCCTTCAGGATATAACATAGGAATGAACGTGGGCAGGCCCTCTGGTGCTGGAATACCGGGGCATGTCCACCTCCACGTAGTGCCGCGATGGACAGGAGACACCAACTTCATGACGGTGATATCTGGCACAAAGGTTATGCCTGAGACGCTTGACCAGAGCTATGATAAGATACTCAGCGTGTTGCCTGACGACATCAAGTCTCGACTCATTAACAAGTGGTAGGCGTTCAGATATGTTCCCCGCACCCCTCAGTCACACCCTCTTCATGAGTTTTTCCTCCCACATCTGTCAGCTTCAATCTCTCCTTAGCCTCTAAGTAGTATGGCGAAGAGGGGTTTGCTAAAAGGACGACCTTGCTGGCCTCGTCCCGCGCAACGAACACATAGCCGGTAAGCCTCATAAGCTCTTCCGCGAAGGCTGTGAGGTCCTCCATCGTGGGCATGTGGTCGCGGGTGAGCCTTTTCTGAGACTCTCCAACATGCACGTAGCCCTTACACTCTACAAAGTCGGGTGTGGCGACTTTAATGGCCTCCGCATACTTCTCGGGGCTCTTTAGGTTGAGATATTTGACGAGGGTCAGGCGAATTACCTTCCTGCACTTGAAGAGACGCATGATGCTCAGGCTCCTCCAGACCCTCTCCCAGCTATCAGGTATCAGGGGCTTGTTAACCGCTAAGTGTGTCTCTTTATCGGGTCCATAGAAGCTGATGTATAGATTAGTCGGTTCAGAGTCCTTTGTTAGAAGCTCTTCAAGCCTTTCAGGCATCGTGCCATTAGTGACTAGGAACGTCGTCATGCGCCTTTGTCTGGCCAGCCTGATGAGCTCTGCAAGATAGGGATAGGTTGTTGGCTCGCCGTCAAGGCTTATCGCGATATTTGTCGGATACATGGCCTCGTTGAACTTCGTCCTCGACACCTTAGGGTTACCTTTGAAGCCTGATAAGAGTTTTCTCTGCTCAGCTATCATGGCCTCCAGTATCGCTTCCGGCGGCTCCCAATCACCGTTGTAAGGCTGTCCACGGTTAATTGTGTGGAACCTCCAACAGAAAACACAAGCCATGTTGCAGTACTGGAGACTCGGCGTCATCTGGAGGCATCTATGACTCTCAACACCATACCAGGACTTGTAACAGGCCTTCCCACCCTTCAGCGCCGATTTAGTCCAGTGGCAGACCTTTACAGCACTATGCCTGCCCACTATCCTGTAACCGCTCCTGACGAACTTCTCAGCCCCCCAAACGCCCTGCCTAGCCCGTCTTCGAGGCTTAGCAACGGCAAACTCACTCATGAGCCAAGACTTTTAGGTTTAGGAGAGATTTAAGTATGGAGGTGATCAACGAACTTGCAATTAGATATAAAGCGTGGAAACTATGGGGGAAAATTGCCTAACAGTCATGAAACTGGTCTTCAAGTTTGGTGGGACATCGCTCGGCGACGCATCCCGCATACGAAACGCTTGCAACATTATCCGCGAATATTTAGAGAGAGATAACAGGATAGTCGCTGTATGCTCAGCCATGGGTGAAACAACAGACCTGCTTGTCGGCCTTTTGGATGCGGCGGAGAAGGGGCATAGGAAGAGGCTCGACTCGGGGCTGGAAGAGTTGAAGTCAATGCATGTGGCCACTGCAGCTCAAATTGTCTCAGACAGCGGCATTAGAGCAGAGGCCTTGAAAACGGTCGAGGATAGATTCTCCGAGCTGACACACATCCTTTCGAGCATCTACTTCCTCAGAGAAGTGACCCCTAGAAGCAGAGACCTAGTCCTGTCATTTGGAGAAAGACTCTCCACGTGGATAGTCACATCTACTCTCAAAAGCATGGACGTAGAGGCGCAATATTTTGAGGGAGGCGATGCAGGAATAATAACTGACTCCGACTTCGGCTACGCCACACCAATCATGGAGGAGACGGTTAAAAACATCAGGGCTAAACTTTCACCACTCCTAGAGCGCGGGGTCGTGCCCGTCGTCACGGGATTTATTGGTCGGACAAGGGATGGAGCGATAACTACGCTCGGGAGAGGTGGCTCAGACTACACAGCCACGCTGCTGGGGGGTGCGCTCGGTGTCGATGAGGTGTGGTTGTGGAGCGACGTAGACGGCCTGATGTCGAGCGACCCCAAGGCCCTCAAGAATGCCAGGGTCATCACACAGCTATCTTATGACGAGGCATTAGAGATGGCGGTCTTCGGAGCCAAGGGACTGCACCCCAGAGCAATAGAGGCCGCTAGAAACGCGGGTGTAAAAGTCCGGATAAAAAACTCCTTCAACCCCAACGCGCCGGGCACGCTCATAACCCGCGAGAGCATGGGCTTCAACAACGTTGTAAAGGCAGTACTCCTCGTGCGCGACGTCGCCATGATAACTGTGAAGGGAGCGTCAGCCGTCGGTAAGCCCGGCATCGCTGCCAAAATTCTGCAAAACATATCAGACCGAGGCATCAACATCATGATGATCTCTCAAAGTGTCTCGGAGGCTGGTATCTCACTTATAGTGAAGCGGGATATTGCAGATAAGGCGGTGGGGGCAATTCAGAGCGGGAACCTGCCTGCGCCGCTGAGGGAGGTTGAGTGTGAAAAAGACGTCGTCGTAGTCGCCGTGGTGGGGGAGGGGATGAAGGGGACTCCCGGCGTAGCTAGCAGGGTTTTCGGGGCTGTTGCTAAGAGAGGAATAAACGTCAGAATGATAGCTCAGGGAAGCTCAGAGCTCAACATCTCGTTCGTCGTGAAAGAGAAGGATGGATTGGAGGCGGTTAAGGCGATTCACGAGGAATACAACCTGAGTTAGCCAGTCTTCACCCAGCCTCCAAAACCGCCAAGCCCTTCAGTATGAGATATACCGCTGCATAGATGGGAAGCTCGATCGAGCGGGGCTCTAGGACCTCGTCGAACTCCTCGCCACCAAGATTGAAAGCCGGGCTGTAAGAGACTCTTACCCTCACCCTTCTATCCCGTGGCAGAACAACAAACTCACGGAGAGGGTCAAAATCCTCAAGCATCTCTAGGTTAATTCTGCCTGCGAGGAGACCTGTTTTACCATTGAGCGTGCCAGACAGCCTCAGAAGTCTGTGAACATCCGTAGTAACGACAGGGTCGATGCGTAGAGACTCTCTCCTTACCGCTTCCTGAACCAGTACAGCCCAGAAACCGTAAGGTGCTACACCCCAGTCAGGCTCAACCGACCATGCCTCCCTCACATCGTCAACATACCTCGCATATTTTCCGAGACCGCTCAACTCCTCAGGTCTCTGAAGAAGTGAATATATCCTCTTAACAATCCTCCCATACCAGCCAGATTCGTCGAACCTCGGCTGAGGTAATAAGTCCAGCCTGGGCCTCCCCCTCGCCCCATCTCCGCCAGGCAGCCCCAGAAGTCGCGGGACAAACCCCACGCATGTCAGGTAGCTCACAAGATTTTTACGAGCCATCTGGTCCAGCTCTAAATAATCAGGAGAATACACAACCAAGTGATACCCCCTGTTCCCCGAAAACCCGACCTCAACCTCGCCAATCCCGACTCCAAACTCATCAATCAAGATCTCGGCGAGTCTATTCGCCTCGGCGCGGGCAGCACTTAAACAAGTATCACACACCCAATCAACCTCCATCAATTCTCTACCACATCTTGGACAAGTCTTATCATGCTCAATTACGAGGCCATGAGTAGAGCAGACGTGGTAAACGTGTTGAGAGACGCAAGGCAAATCAAGATGGTCTGCGTCGATATCAAAGATGATGTCCGCCCCAGCCCAGCCCTTCTCCTCCATAGGCGCGGAGGGGTATTGATAATAGGCCGCTGAGCGATATGCGTGGAGCGGAGCAACCCTGATTATCTCAGCCCTCACCTCTTCGGGGGACCTGAAAGAAAGATGCCGGGTCATCTCTCCCAGATCAAAGGACCAGTAGCCAAACTCCCTAGCCTCGGTTCTCGGAGGAGGTGAGATGAATTCAGGTCTACTTCGATAGTGTTCTCTAAATATTTTCTTCACGAAAAGCATCGAGCTCTCCGTCCTAGCCTTCACTCCACATAGCCAGTTATTTGAGACCCCTTAAATGTTCGCCCGGCTATACCTGGAGGCCGACACGCCTGAGGAGTCTCTCCCAGTCTAGACGAGTTATCAGGTATACCAGAAGCATAGCCGCTCCAGCGCTCGAAAATGCTAGTATTAGTGCTTGCTGCGGGTTTAGGCCCGTCGGCCCACACTCAACCAACAGGCAGGCCAAGTCTCTCCAGTAAATTGAAACAAAAGCAACGACAGACGTAATGAAGAGCTTACCAGCAAAGACGAGTGGGAAGAAATAGGCATTTCTGTAGCCGCTAATCGCTAATAAGACATAGACTATGTCGTCGGGGACCGGTGTAGCCGCGGTCAAGAGAACAGCAATCCAGCCATACCTCCTCACGAGCCTCTCCAGAGGCGATATCTTGTTGAGCGTCTCCTGGCTGAGAAGCCTCCGCCCACCCTTGAAAACGTTAAAGAGGACAAGCTTCCCAGAAGCAGCCCCAGCGGCGCTAACAATAGCTGTCAGCGTAGGGTCGAGCCTCCCCGCAACGACTGCGACGATTATAGGTGGGATATAGGGGCCGGAGATGAACGGTAGCATGCTTCCAAGCAGGCTGGAGGCGAAGACGCCTGTATATCCGTAGAAAGTGAGCCCGCTCCAGAACTCCGGGTCAAATATGCTCAAGCGGCTGACAGGTCTGCGAGCGCTGCGCTATTTAAAAATGCATGTGTCGCCTTGAGGATGAATGCTTCCCTCCTCCAAAGAGCTGTGTTGAAAAACTTGGGACGCAGATTAAACTTAAAGAATGGCTGAAAAGAGAGTCATAGAGGATGGATTGAGGGTGATAATTCAGATACCGTCGGCCCTTCGGGGGTTAACTGGAAACGCACACCGTGTAGAGGTGGAGGCTAAAACTGTGGGCGAGGCCCTAAACGCTTTGCTTGAGAAATTCCCCGCCATAGAACGCTACATATTCGATGAGCAGCGAAGGTTGCGGAGCTTTGTTAACATCTTCATAAATGAGAGGGATATCCGCACACTAAATGGTCTTGAGACGAGGCTCAACGACTCGGATAGAATCTTGATTCTTCCCGCAATCGCGGGCGGCGGAGATGGTTGGCGAAAATATATTTAAAAGGCAGCCTCATCAAACGGCTCATGAGGTGTGTCGGGCCTAATCCAAAATACATCACAAAGCAGATTTGGTGCAGCCAGTCTCTCGCTCCAGGAAATAAGGCGATACGGCCGCCACCTAATTATGCCCGAGGTCGGCATCGAGGGTCAGAGACGCATTAAAAACGCCCGCGTCCTTATAGTAGGTGCGGGCGGTTTAGGGGCGCCGGTCTCTCTTTATCTCACAGCCGCGGGTGTGGGGAAGATAGGCCTAGTTGATTTTGACGAGGTCGATGAGACCAATCTGCAGAGGCAAGTAATCTTCACAACCCCCGATGTGGGGCGCAAGAAGGTGGATGTAGCGAAGGACCGCCTCCTCAAGCTTAACCCACACATCGAGGTGGAGACGTACGACACACAGCTCAGCTCAGATAATGCGCTAGAAATAATCAGTAACTACGACATAGTGGTCGATGCAACAGACAACTTTCCAACGCGATACCTCCTCAGCGATGCATGCGTATTCCTTAAGAAGCCACTGGTCTATGGCAGCATCTTCAGGTTCGACGGGCAGGTCAGCGTCTTCCACGCAGAAAAAGGCCCTTGCTACCGTTGCCTATATCCGGAGCCGCCTCCACCAGGCCTTGTTCCTTCATGTGCTGAGGGAGGGGTCCTCGGTGTTTTACCGGGCATTATCGGGTCGCTACAGGCCAACGAGACGCTTAAGCTTATAGTGGGAATCGGCCAGCCACTGATAGGCCGGTTACTGCTTGTCGACGCACTCAACATGACCTTCAGAGAACTAAGCATCAACAAGGACAGGAACTGCCCGGTGTGCGGAGATAACCCGACCATCAAGGAGCTAATAGACTATGAGCAGTTCTGCGGAGCCCGTGTGTCAGGAGAAGACATTACATCGCATGGCAACTCTATAACACCCCTTGAGCTCAAAGAGCTGCTACAGAGAAGCGTGGATATTCAGCTCATCGACGTGAGAGAGCCCGTAGAGTGGGAGATTTGCAGGATACCCGGCGCCAGGCTAATCCCCCTCGGCCAGCTTACCTCCCGTCTCCACGAGATAGACCAGACCAAAAAAGTCATAGTCTACTGCCACTCAGGCCAGAGGAGCGCTCTCGCCGTCAAGCTCCTCAGAGAGCTCGGCCTAACCAACACATACAACCTCGCAGGAGGCATAGACGCTTACGCGGAGCAAGTCGACACATCTATCCCCCGCTACTAGCCTAAAACCTAAAACCTCCCCAACCAGCACTTTAGGATGAGGCCTGCGGGGGTCGCCAAGCCTGGTCAAAGGCGCAGGGCTCAGGATCCATGGACACGATGAGAGCCCCTGTCCCGTGGAGGGCCTAGCCGGAGCCCCTGGGCAGTAGGGGTTCGTGGGTTCAAATCCCACCCCCCGCACACATATTTGGGCTAAAACTTATTAGAGACACCTTATAATGGTTTGTTTAAATGGTGTTTTCGGAGACGTTTGTCAAGGGGAAAGCCTTAGAGAATTTCCTGATGGGGTTTAGGAGCGGTGCCACGATGGAGAGTTATTTGAAGAAGCTCAGAGCCTTCATCGAGTGGAGTGGTATACCGGCTGATGAGATCATAGCGATTGCTTCCTCCGAGCCGAGGAGGCTTGAGAGAATGTTGCTGGAGTATGCGGAAATGCTTAAGATCCGTGGTGCGAGCGGCTCAACGATTAGGCAGAGCATCCAGGCAGTCAAGCATCTACTGGTTATGAATGACTTGGAAAACTCATTAGGATGGGGTAAGCTTTCTAAGATGATGCCTAGGGCTAGGAAGGTCGGGCTTGACAGGGCTCCGACAAAGGATGAGATTAGGAAGCTCCTAGAACATGCTGATGTGAGGATGAGGAGCCTCATACTACTTCTGGCCTCGAGCGGGATCAGGGTGGGCTCGGTCGAGCACCTAAAGTGGAGGCATGTGAGCGAGGTTGTCTATGGTGGCTACAGGTTCGCCAAGCTGGTAGTGCCTGTCAGTAAGGGAGATGCTGAAGCATACCTGACATTCATGACGCCTGAAGCGTATGAGGCTCTTCTTGATTACAGGAGGCTACGTGAGTCTGAGGGTGAGCATGTTACGCCAGATAGTCCGCTAATCAGGGTTTCTAAGTGGAGTAGAACTTATGAGAAGGGTGCGCCGCTTCCAGTCTCCTCCAAGTCTCTCAGGAATGAGATTGAGAGGCTATGGATAAGGGCAGGGGTGAGGTCCAAGGGGAGGAAGAGGCATGAGTTTCAGATGGTGCATGGGTTCAGAAAGTTTTTCGCGACAAGGCTCGAGAACGCGGGAGTGGGCAGGCTCCTAGTCGAGATACTGCTGGGGCATAAAGTCTCCTTAGCCAGTAGCTATTACAAGCCTGATGAGAAGGAGCTCATGCAAGCCTACGCTAAAGCCATACCCGACCTTACATTATCTGAGGCTGCTGAGGCGAGGAATGAGATGCAGAAGAGGGTGATGGAGAGTAATTTGAAGATAGCTGAGCTGGAGAGGGAGAACATAGCTCTCCAGCGGAAACTTGAAATTTTTGAAGAAGAATTGGAGAGACTTAAAGACCTAGTCACTAAACTGACA
>JAUQPZ010000036.1 GCA_030550155.1 Thermoproteota archaeon | reverse complement strand
GCACCAGGGCCGACAGTCTTCAATGCATCGAATATAGATCTACGGAAGATGTACATGGGGACGATCATCAGGTTTGACCGGGGCTCTGCTGGTTTCTCCTCGACCCGAGTCACTCTCAACCCTCTGCTGTCTTGAGTGACCTCGGCCACCCCATACTGCCTTGGATTCTCAACCTCCTGAAGCAGAAGCACGGCCTCCAACTCCTCGGCCTCAAAGCGTTTGTACATCGCCTTCAATACCTCTTCGCCGTTAACCACGTATGTATCTCCCGCGTGAACTATGAAGTCTGAGTCACCCACTGTTTTCTCGCAGATGAGGACGGCGTGGCCGAAGCCGCGGGGTTCAGGCTGGTTAACCCAAACCAGCGCCGACCCATTCACTTTCCGATAGAAGGACTCGAGTTCTCGCAGCAACGAGTTTTTAGAACGCTTAATGATCTCGAGATATCCATGGTCTGGGGTGAAGTGGTCTTCCACAGCCCTCTTTCCGCGGCCCACGACAAATATGAACTCCCTGACCCCCACCTCGTAGAGCTGCTCAAAGATTAGCTGGATCATTGGCTTTAGGCAGAGCGAGTTATCCTCACTCTTGGCGAAGATAGGCAACATCTCCTTCGGCTGCTCTTTAGTCGCCGGAAGCATCCTCGTCCCCAGACCCGCGATGGGCAACACAGCCTTTAGATCGCTTATACTCAACGCCTCGCCTCACAGAGAGAACCAATATCCAGTATTAAAGCAGCTCCCCGGCCAAGGGGAAATGTAGAGAGGCTGCAGGGCTGGGCGGATTGTTGTCTGGGTGGGAGGGCTGGTCGCCGCCTCATACTTCATGATTTTTATTGAGGAGGCTCGATAACTATTGCGGATGGTAGCCATAGGGACGACCGCCGAGGCTGTTCCGCAGGCTAAAGTGAGGGAGAAGGTGCTTGTATTAGACTTCGGCGGCCAATATACTCACCTGATTACGAGGAGGTGTAGAGAGGCTGGTGTCTACTCTGAGATAGCTCCCTTCAACCTTTCGCTTGAAGAGCTCGCACAATTCGGAGAAGTTAAAGCCCTTATACTCTCCGGAGGCCCTCGCAGCGTCTACGAGGAAGGAGCCCCCCACCCGGACAAGAGAATTCTGGAGTGCGGCATACCCCTACTCGGCATATGCTATGGGCACCAGCTACTAGCCGAGATGTTGGGCGGAGAGGTTGAGAGAGCACCGAAGGCGGAGTATGGTCGCGTCTCAATCAACATCACGGAGCAGTCGCCTCTCTTCAACTCGCTCCCATGGAAGATTGAGGTCTGGATGAGCCATGGAGACGCAGTTCTCAAGCCGCCGAGAGGATTCAAGGTAACAGCGGTCTCCGAGAGCGGCTTAATCTCGGCGATGGAAAACGCTGAGAGGAGAATATACTCTGTCCAGTTCCACATAGAAGTGAGACATACGCCTCAAGGGAAGAAGATTCTCGAAAACTTCCTGCGAGACGTTGCGGGGTGTAGATGTGATTGGAGGCCCGTCGACCTTGTTGGCGAGATGGTGCGGGAGGTTGCCAAGGAGGTGGGGGGAGAAGCGAAGGTGATATGTGGTGTCAGCGGAGGCGTCGACTCCATGACAACAGCGGCCATAATCCACAGGGCAATAGGAGACAGGCTCCACGTCATATTCATAGACCACGGTCTTCTCAGGAAGAATGAGAAGGAGCTTGTGCTTGAAAGCCTAAAGAAGCTCCAAGTCAAGAACATACACTTTGTAGATGCTAGCAGAGAATTCCTAGCCGCCCTCCGCGGTGTAAGAGACCCTGAAGAAAAAAGGCGAATCATCGGCCGGCTCTTCGTTGAGGTCTTCGAGAGAATTGCGGCCGGCATAGAGGGGGCAAGATACCTGGCTCAGGGAACAATATACCCTGACAGAGTTGAAAGCGGGGCCACGGGTATTCTGACAAGCCTAATCAAAAGTCATCACAACGTAGCAGGGCTACCAGAGCGCCTGGGCCTCCTTCTTGTAGAGCCCCTCAAGGACCTATACAAAGACGAGGTGAGACAGATCGCGCGGACATTGGGCCTATCCTCGTCTGTCATAGATAGGCACCCGTTTCCAGGGCCGGGCTTGGCGGTCAGGGTTGAGGGCGAGGTAACCGAGGAGAAGCTAAGAATCTGTAGAGAGGCGAGCGCGATAGTTGAGGAGGAGTTTAAGCGGTGGGGCCTATACGACTCAGTCTGGCAGGCCTTCGCGGTGGTGCTCGATTCAAAGTGGGTCGGTGTTAAGGGCGATGCGCGGAGCGTGGGGCACGTGGTTATCATAAGGGCCGTGACTAGTGAGGATGGGATGACAGCAGACTGGTACCAGATTCCTGACGAGCTGATAGATAGAATCTCCCGCCGCATCACCAACGAGGTGGAGGGCGTCGTGCTAGTGGCCTATGCCACCACATCTAAGCCCCCAGCCACGATAGAGCCCTGCTAGATGGCTAGGCCCGGAATCAGGGTTATATTATGCTCCGGAGATTAAGCTTCAGAGTTTGCGGATAATCTTCATGGTGGGTACAGCGGGCTCTGGAAAATCCTCCTTGACTGCAGCATATTCGGAGTGGTTGAAGCAAAACGAGCAGAGCGTTGCGACGGTAAACCTAGACCCGGCCGCCGCGGTCCTGCCCTACGAGCCGGACATAGATGTCAGAGAATACGTAGACTATGAGCGCATGATGCTGATGCATAGCCTCGGGCCGAATGCAGCCCTCATAGCGTCTATTAGAGAGGTTGTGAGAGAGGTTGAGGACCTGGTCTCAGAGATCAACGACCTAAATGTTGACTTCGTACTTGTTGACACTCCTGGGCAGCTAGAACTGTTCGCTTTTAGGAAGGAGGGCAGAATAGTAGTTAAGGCTCTCAGGAGATTCCCCAGCGTCTTGACATATCTGCTAGACCCCGCGGCCAGCCACACAACTAGGCTCTTCGCATCCTCCCTGTTCCTAGCCACTTCCGTCTACCTCTCCCTAAACCTCCAAACAGTCATCGCGATATCCAAACTCGACATAGTTCCGCGGAGGGTGCTCGCAAGAATTAAGAGGTGGATAACGTCGCAAGAGGCACTCGAAGTGGACATAGAGTCGAGGAGCCAAGGCATGCAAATGCTTATAACAAGGGATATCGCTCATATCTTGCACGACATTGGCAGAACGTTTCCAGTCGTCACCATATCCTCTAAAACGATGGATGGCATGGGTGAGCTCCACGGCGCAATCACGAGAATCGTCAGCGAGGGAGAGTACGAGCTTAGGTAGGTGATAAGCATGAGCATCGAGGAAGAGATTTCAAGAGAGATCGGAGAACTGAAGGAGAGAATAAACGAGTATGACAGAAGAATCGAGGAGACAACCAACAGAATTAACAAGAGCTTGGCGGAGCGGGACAAGCTGCATGCGAGGATGCGGGAGATTAAGGAGAAGGTGAAGTTGTTAAAAGAGGAGAAGAGCAGGCTTATCGAGGAGAACCGGCTACTGAGGCGCGATGTGAGAGAGCTAAGGCAGAAACTCTTGAACTATATCATAGAAAAGAAGCAGCTGAAGGGGGAGCTCAAGAACCTGCGACTATCGATGGATGTGAACAGGATAAAGAAGCGGCTTGACGAGATAGACCTCTACCTAGCGTCTCACAGAGTTAGCAGAGAGGAGGAGAGAAAACTCTTCGAAGAGGCATCAAGGCTGGAGGCCATGTTGGTAGACTATGAAAAAGCGTTAAAGATACATCTCTCACTAAACGAGCTCTCACCCCAGATGGAGCAGGTTAGAGACGAGCTTGAGGAGAAGAGGAAGAGACTCGAAGAAGCCTCTTCACGAATAAACCAGATATCAGCAGAGCTGGAGATGCTCAACAACACGTACGACAACCTGAAAAACGAGGCAGATAGACACCACTCAGAGTACCTCGAAGTTAGAAACGAGAGAGACAGGCTTGAAGCTGAACGAATACTGGCAGCTTCAAGAATATACGAGCTCTATAGGCTCCTGAGAGGGAAGAGGGAGGAGATTCTGAAGAGGCGGATAAGCGAAGTGAAGGCGAAGAAGAAGAAAGAGGCGATCGAGAAGCTGGAGAGGGGAGAGAAGCTCGAGTTTGAAGAGATGAAGATTTTGCTGGAGGACGAGACTCTTTGGCAATCTAGCGGCGGAGCCTCAAGCTCCTAAACCTTTCAGCCTCGCTTCTCACAGATAGGCGATCATGTTTTGAACAACGGTTCCCGAAGCGTCAGGCGTTAAGGCATAGATGGACGAGGCGCGAACAATCCTTTAAAGGTTTTAAAATTCTATAGCTTGATTGGCGGGGATAGCACCCAGATGACCCTGCAAGGCTTGTTAGTATCGTTCCTCACATAGTGTTTTGTCCCCTTCGGGTTGAAGAATAAATCACCCTCCACCAATACTTTCTCACCATTCTCTGTTCCGAAAACAATTTCCCCCTCCACGATATATGACAACTCGTCGCTAAATTCGTGCAAACTGTAACCCTCCTTTGGTAAACGCTGGCCAGGATTCACAACCACTATTCCCGCCATCATTAATTTACTCATAGACTCGCTGACTAAGACGGAGACCTTACCCGACGAGCTAGCCCAGACACCCTCATTAACTCTGAATAGCTGCGTCATACGACCCGGCCTAATCGACCCTGACAGATATTTTAACTTTGACAGGCCGAGGTGTACGCAGTCTCGCAAAAACAATGTCCCATTCCCTCCCTATCCGCATCCTCACTGTTATGAGCCGCGGATGACTCGGGGGTACTGAGATTGCTGGTCAGCCCCGTTAATTGACTTTATATACTCTTTTTTCCGAAATTATTTAAATTTAGAGGTTGCCTGATTAGGCAGGAGTTAAATGGCTGAAGAAAAGCAGACTCCGCTCCTGATACTTGTCGTCGACGAGGACGACGATGTGGGAGTCAAGGCTAAGGCCAAGTCACCGATCATAGGAAGGGAGAAAAACTTTGAGGCGGCGCTTAAGCTAGTTATGGCTGACCCTGAGGACGCTGATGCCAACGCAATGTTCGCGGCTATTAAGATATTTGACGAGGCGGCGGGGAACTGGTCATCTGGCGTAGAGGTTGCGACGGTTACGGGTAAACGTAATGGCGGCCTCGAGTCTGATCTGAAGATTACGCGGGAGATAGAGGATTTAATTCAGAGGCTGGGGGCAAAGGAGTGCATTATTGTCTCGGATGGACCTCTTTCACCATCGATTTCGTCGATAATCACGTCTAGACTCAGGGTGGTCTCGTTCAGGAACGTGATCGTAAAACAGAGCCAGACTATCGAGACTAGCTGGATGCTTTTCTTAAGGTATCTCAGGATGGTAGTCTATGAATCCTCATATGCAAGAACGATGCTGGGTATTCCAGGCCTGATAATACTGGTTTTAGGCACGCTCTATTTCTATAATCTTCTCAGCATACCTTTGATTCTTATCTTTATCGGCGCCGCGCTCCTAATCAGGGGGTTCGGGATAGATACAGCCTTCGGTGGTCTGATGAAGAGGATTGTCGGGATCTCTAGTAAGCCCGGCCTCATACAGATAAGAATATTCACGGCGGTTGTGGGGTTAATACTTATTGTAGTGTCTCTGATTGCGGGGGTTCAGGCGGCGCTGAGCTATGTTCAGTCAGCCACGGGTGTCGGGTTTGGCAGCCTGACGTTGGAGCATATCATAGCTCATTTCAACACTTTCATGGGCATCTTGATAATTAATAGCATAGATTTGATAGCCGTCGCGGCTTTCCTCAACACGGCCTACAACATTTTCTACTACCACGTAATGAGGAGCCCAAGGGTTTGGAGGCATGTTCAGGCCATGCTGATATTCTTTTTCCTCTGGATAATGATTCGCCTCCTAGGGCTATATCTGAGCACGCAGAACCTTGTTTATCTCATACAGCTGGTCCTGATAACGCTGATAGGGTTCGCCACACTCTTGACGTCTATAACGATTATCAGGGCTATTAGGGGAGCGAGGAGGAGTAAGCATGATAGTGAGGGCTCTTAGGATTTTCGGGATTTACAAGCTCTATGAAAAGTGGCTTGAGAGGGAAATAAGTAGGGAAGAGATTCCGCAGCACCTCGCAGTGATACTTGACGGCAACAGGAGATGGGCGCGGAGCAATGGCGTCCCCACCAGTCAAGCCTACCGATTCGGGGCGGATAAGGTCGAGGAGCTGCTGAGGTGGTGCCTGAAAATTGGCATAAAAATCGTGACACTCTACGTCCTTTCTGTTGAGAATATCCTTAGGCGGCCGCGCGAAGAGCTAGAAGAGATCTATAGGCTGCTGGTGGAGAGGGCTGAGAAGTTTCTCAGGGACGAGCTTGTATGGCGGGAGAGGGTAAGGTTCAGGGTTATTGGAAGGCTTGATTACCTTCCAGACTATGTGGCAGAGGCCCTTACGAGGCTGGAGAGGGAGACCGTGCATCACGACAGGCTTCACCTGAACATCGCCGTGGCTTATGGAGGTAGGGCGGAGATAGTGGACGCGGTCGTAAAAATTTGTAATAAGGTGGCCTCAGGCGAAGTTCTTCCCAGCCAAATAGACGAGGAGTTGATTGAGGAGAACCTCTACACTAACGGTCTGCCCAAGCCAGACCCCGACCTTGTGATCAGGACCTCGGGCGAGGAGAGAATAAGCAATTTCCTTCTATGGCAGATAGCCTACAGCGAGCTCGTATTTCTCGACGTTTACTGGCCCTCATTCCGGAGGATTGACCTGCTCCGAGCGATTAGGACCTATCAGCAGAGGCACCGTAGATTCGGGGGTTAATAGATTAGATGCTCGTCCAGCGGGTAGGAGTTTAGTGGAATAACGTTATCCTCGGTCACTAGGACTGTGTCCTCCATCCTGACTCCCCACTCTCCAGCGATGTAGACTCCGGGCTCACAGGTCACGACGTTGTTCTCCATGAACTGGTCCTGACTGCCAGGACCTATTCTCGGAGGCTCATGAATATCCAGCCCAACTCCGTGCCCTAGGCTGTGAATAAAGTAAGGGTCTAGGCCCTTATTGCTAAGAGAGTCCCTAGCCATGTCATCAACGTAGCTGCATGAGACGCCAGGACGCATTATGCTTTGTGCCAGAGACTTGGCGTTTAAAACAGCCTCGAAGACGTTTCTGAGCTTCTCATCCATCTCGCTCCCAATATAGAAGGTTCTCGTAATGTCGGAGCAGTATCCTTCAACCTTGACGCCTAGGTCGATGACCACGACGTCGTTTCTTTTGAGGACTCGGTCTCTCGAAACACCCTTCTGGATGGGGCCGTGGGGGAAAGCAGAGCGTTCGCCAAAAGCGACTATTGGTGTGAAAGCAGGTTCTTGGCCCCCTCTCCTGTAGATTTCAGCCACCAGTTCAGCTCTAACCTCGCTCTCCATAATCCCGGGCACTAACAAGTCTGCCGCAGCCCTCATGCTTCTGTCAGCTATGAGGCAGGCCTCCTTAATCAGCTCAATCTCGGATGGGTCCTTAGCCGTCCGCATCTCCCAGATAAGCCTTGATTGGGGCCTAAGCTCCACGCCACTTATCAGGCCGCTGATTTTCTTATGTGTCTCCACATCTAGCTTGTCTATACCCACCATGCCTCCAAGCTGACTCAGAATATCGGCTAAGAGCACCTCAACTGAGGAGCCGATCTTGGTCTGCACAACCTCGACGTTGGGGGGCGCCTCCTTCTCGGCGACTGCGTGGTTTATTGGCGGCGTGTAGACTGTTGCCGAGCCATCTTGGCGGACTAACAGCGTTGCCGGGCTGGGCAGCCCTGTGAAGTAGAATATGTTGGAGGCGTCCGTGCAGATGTAGGCGTTTAGCTCTGAGAGATTCAGCCTAGTGACAAACTTCTCAATCCTCTCCTTAAATCTCAACTCTGTCCTGCTCGATGTTGTCTATAAGGCAGTAAATAAGCCTAAAGGCTGGCCCTGAGTTATTCCAGCCTAAGAGCCCTATCTCTCCAACGCTCCATCACCGTCTTTTCAACCTTGTTTACCTGCTCATACATCTTCTTAGCATCGCGGCTTTCACGCGGAACAACGACCACCGGCCTAATAATCAGGTCGCCACGCACGCCCTGGGCCCTCCAAAGCCCCCGCCCCTTCACAACTATCTTAGCACCGGGCCTGGCCTTAGGCTGTATCTTCACGTCCACTAAACCGTCGGGGGCTGGTATCCTGACCGTCACCCCCAGCACCGCCTCGCTCGGCGATATCGGCACCCTCACGACAAGGTCGCCGTCTCTAGCATAGACGTAGGGTGTCTTCTTGAGCCATGTTCTAACGGCGAGGATCACCTCTTCTCTAGCTCCGCCGACTCCTCTGTCGGTTCTGAACCTCAGAACTGAGCCATTTGCGACCCCTTTAGGGATATTGATCTCGAGGCTTCTGATACTCTGGACTCGTCCGGAGCCTTTACAAGTTTTGCAAGGCCTCTCAATTATTTTGCCTCTTCCTCCGCAGACCTCGCAGGTCCTAGCAACCGTGTATGTCATGTGCCCCATCACACTTGTTCTAACTACTTGGCCCGTCCCTCTACAGGCCACGCATGTCCGAAAACCTCCATGTTCAGCCCCGCTTCCTCCGCAGCTTTGGCACGTCTCCAAAACAGAGTATTGGACCTTCTTCTTGGCTCCTTGTAACATCTCCTGAGGCGTCAACTCCAAGTCCACCACCTCCTCCCTCACCAGTTCCTCCTCGTATAGGCCGAGTCCAAAATCCCTAAACAAGCGATCAAAGATCGACCTGAAGCTCCCTAAGCCAAGGTCCCGGAAAATGTCCTCGAAATCCTCGATCCTCCCCCTGAAGAAATCCTCCCTTGTATAAGCTCCTGAAAGCCCTTCATGCCCATACATGTCATACATTCTCCTCTTCTCATCATCCATCAGGACCGCGTAAGCCTCGCTGATCTCTTTGAACTTCTCTTCAGCCTCAGGCGACTTGTTTCTATCGGGATGGTACTGGAGCACGAGTCGGCGGTATGCCTTCTTTATCTCCTCCTTCGACGCGTTCCGGGGAACTCCAAGGATCTCATAGTAGTCCTTCTTCTGACCCGGCATACTTTACTCCACTTCAATGCTACGAAGAGGCTAGTTGATAAATTAAAAACACTAAAAAGGGTTACAGTCTTTATTTGCCGTTCCAGCGAACGCTACTCCACGCCGGCACCCAGCTCTATCTCCGACTCAGGGGCTATTGGCACAATCTTCTCCTCGCTTGTAACTGCAGCGAGTATCATGCATTCGGAGGAGAGCCCGCGAACCTTCCGAGGCTTTAGATTAGTTACGAAGACGTAGAGTTTACCCTCGAAGTGTTGGGGGGGATATAGGTGGCCTAGACCCGTTATAGCTTGCTTCCGAGTATTTCCGAAGTCAACCTCAAGCCTAATCAGCTTCTCAGTCGCTGGAACTTTTTCAGCCTTGACAACTCTGCCAACGCGCATCTCAACCTTCTTGAACTCCGTAATATCGATCTCTGACCGACTCAAACCCGCCCACATATCTACAACTTGCGACTATATTTGTGTGACCCATCGCGTTACCCAATCCTCTAAATGGGCCGCATTATCAATTCAAGTATCATTTTTGGGAAGGGAGACTTAACCTCGATGGTATCACGGACCTGTCCCGCAGCGCTCTCTCTAGCAGGGCTGTGGTGTCCACCCCTTTTTTGAGAGTCTGTCTTTCACCGATATTCTATGCCTTTGTCGCAGAGTGGCGGCCTCCTCAAATATACTGGGGTCAAGCGCGACACTCTATCTTGATAGGAGCTGGATAATCTGCCTCGGCGCAGAGCAAGTGCTAGTTACTTCCGCCCCTTCTCCTAACATAGATATGCTCTCCGTTCTTCCATCAATCTTCACGTAACCCCTATACTTTTTGCCTGTTTCGCGGCTCCTCAGAGAGGGGGGATTACTGGCGATGGTGCTTGAGGAATTAAAAGAGTCATGTCCCGATGCGGACACGTTTCTGCCATATGTTGAGGGGTTCGTGCCTGAGACCGAGGCTTCGACGATGACGAGGTTGATTCTGGGGGCCGCCCTGTCAGAGGCTGAAGCCAGCCGATTAACCCAAAGCTGCCCTATCTGCCCAGGAGACTGAGCAGGGCAGGTTCAAATCCTCAGGGCCCGCTTAAGACGCTTCCTCCACATATGACCGTCTCCAGCTAAATAGCGGCCTCTCCTCGCGGGACCGCTCCGACCAAAGCCTCTCCATAATCATTCCGGTGGGGATTGAGGCTAGAGTCGGCACTGCAACTATCACTGGAAGCTCTAGAGGACTATCTATAAACAGGGTTGAGAATATCTTGTCTACCTGCCACCGCATATCGCCTTCTTGGTTAGGAAGCGTGGGGGTGAATCCCAGCAGAAGGGAGATTGCCATTACGATCAATATGATAGAGCTCGTCAGGCCTGCTAGTATTGCCTGCGGAGTGGAGCGACACATTAGACCTGCTAGGAGCCCGGCAAAGGCCAGGGAAAGCAGTGGCAGTAATCCGTAGCTTGAGCTAATGGTGAAGCCCAAGCCCGTGACTAATACTCCTCCACCTATCAGGCTGGAGACGGGTGTTAGGTGGAAGAAGATTGCCTTGAGGAACTCGCCAATCACGGCTCTCTGAGCGTCGTAGACAGGTAGCTGTATCCCCCCCGTAAAAGAGACTCCCAGCAGCAGCATCAGGGACAGCGCCGCGATTATTGCCCTCAGCATCCAAGGTCCAAGGTCCGAGAAACGGAATATTAAATCAATGGGCGTGGTTAACGGAGAATACCCCTAAGAATAATACTGTAGGCTTCTCCTGGAGAATGCTTCGTCTAAACCTATAGCGCTATCGACGTCGCAATATATTTCGATGAGTCGACCGGCTTCTTCTTCCTCGGCGAGTTTCTGAGAAGGATTCCGCAGTACGGGCATCTTACGCTGTCTGTTAGGTGGTAGGTCCTGCACCTGCTACAGTATTTATAGCCCGCCGCGTAGCTTCTCCTCGCTGGATACCTTATGGTCTCAGCCTGCTGGATCGAGGCCATTTACCCTCACCCTCCGCACCGTAGTAAGGAGGGATGTTTTGATAAGCGTTATGCTTAAATAGTATATACACTACATATACGAATAACATGACCAACTATCCGAGGAGGCTACAAAGGCTAGGGACAACCACCCTTGTCGTCTCGCTCCCTAAGCAGTGGGCCTCAGAGAGGGGGCTTAAGCCGGGAGATATCGTCTATATCGAGGTCAATGGAGACAGCCTCCTAATTCACAGCAGGGAGGTTACGAGGGAGCCCCAGACAGCTGTCATCAATGCGGACGCGGTGGAGGAGCCCGAGGTCCTGGCCAGGCTAGTGGCCTCCTGCTTCCTACAGGGCTACGACACTGTCAAGGTTTCCTCGATCACGGGCCTCACCGAGAGCCAAGTCCAGGCGGTGTTGGGGAAGGTGGAGTCTCTCCCCGGCATAGAGGTGGTGGAGCAGGCGCCGCGACAGGTGGTTATGCAGGCGATAATTGACCCGACTAAGTTCAAGATTGAGGTGATAATCAGGAGGCTTAACGTCTTGGTGTCGTCGATGATGAGTGGCGCCATCGACTCTCTTGTCCGCGGAGCTTCTGAGAAGGTCGGAGAGGTCGTGAATACTGGGAAGAAGCTGGAGGAGCTATACTTCCTCGCGGTGAGGCAGCTGATTATGTCTCTCAGGAACCCTGCGCTTGCAAATTTAATCGGAATCGACTCGCCCATAGCTGTGCTCGGATATCGGCTTGTGGCTAAGGCTCTTGAGGAGTCAGGGCAACACGCTATAGCCCTTGCCAAGGAAAGCCTGCAGATAAGACATAAGGGCGCGCTTTCCAAGAAGGGACTAGTCAATAGGCTCGTCTCCTTTGCTGAGGATGTCCAGAACCTATTCACGAACAGCGTTAACGCCTTTCTGACCCTCGACCTCAAGACCATCAACAGCACACTCGACGCTCTGGAGGGGACGATGGAGAATATTGAGATGACAGAGCGTGAGTTGATTGAGGAGGTGGAGGACTCAGAGCTCTCGCTCTCTCTCAGAATATCGCTCATGCATTTTTCAGCAATACTAGACGCCGTAAAGATTATTTTAGAAGTGGCGCTTAACAAGTTTGTAAGAATGAACACCAACGTGGTCCAGATAGCCAATACCCCCTAGACCCGGGGGGGCGCGTCGCCGCTGAGCTTTACCGCCTTTCTGAAAACCCTGTTAAGCATACCCTGAGATAAGAGGCGTGTCTGAGTGTTTCGCCGACTGGGATGATATGTTGA
>JAUQPZ010000035.1 GCA_030550155.1 Thermoproteota archaeon | reverse complement strand
AGCACTTTCTTAGCTGGGGTCAAATTTGAGTAGACCTGCAGAGCTAGGCTCGATAAAGGAGGGCAGCAATATAGTGATAGACGGAGAGCCCTGCCGCGTAGTGGAGGTTGAGAAGTCCAAGACCGGGAAGCACGGCTCAGCCAAGGTCAGGGTCGTGGCCATCGGAATCTTCGACGGCGTCAAGCGGAACATCGTTGGCCCTTCAGACCAGCGGATAGAGATACCCATCATAGAGAAGCGCTCTGGCGAGGTCGTGACCGTTGGAGAGACCGTCAGCGTTATGGATAGAGAGACCCTCGAGATCGTTGAGTTACCGGTTCCTGCCGAAGAGGAGATTAGGTCCAGAATTGAGCCGGGGGTCAATGTCGAGTATTGGGTTGTGATGGGTAGAAGGATGATTAGTTATGTAAGAAGAGAGTAGTATGTGTTTTGTATGATGCGAATAGTCAATAGTATATAAGTCTTTCCCTGAGAGTAAGCAAAAACATAAATACTAATAATCATACAGTATGAATCGCAGTATGATGAACATAATACACAAAACAAATACAAGACGGAGAACAGCGCTGACAGGACTCGAGACAGCCATAATACTGATCAGCTTCGTCATCGTGGCGGCCGCCTTCTCGTTCGCCGTCCTAAACCTAGGCCTCTTCACAACACAGAAGAGCGGCGAGGTAGTCCAGGCTGGAATAGATGAGGCCACATCTGCAATAGAGACTGTTGGCTCAGTTATCGCCAGAAGCGACCTTAATGGCAACAGCAGGGCTGTTTCGAACGTGACAATCTTCTTCAAAGTGGCCGTGGGGAAGAGGCCAATCGACCTGAGAGTGGGCTCTCTAGTCGTCACCTACCACGACTCAAGGACGAGTATAGAGAATGTCTATACAGCCAACGCAACATCCCCAGTAATATCATTCAGTAGTCCGGGCGTTATCGTGAAGCAGATTGTCGGCGATAGTGACCATCTAATCGAGTTCGGCGAATTATGGTCAATAACTGTGGGTATTGAGGCTATGCAGTATCTTCAGCCGACCGAGGTCTTCACCGTCCAGCTGAAACCTGTGATTGGCTCGGTGCTAAAGGTTGAGAGGAGGTTGCCGCCGTCACTGGACCCCGTCATGGACCTGGCCTAGCAGGGTTCAAGAAGACCACACCCCACACTAACCTATTTTTTCCCTCCATACCACTTCACATATTTTTTTACGGCCGTCTCTAAGCTTGTGGTAGGCCGCCACCCGAGTATCCTCTCTGCGAGTGAAACATCGGCCCAGCTGGTTAAAACCTCGTGGGGTGGCAGGGATTCCAGTAAGGTCTCTGTGCGAGAGCCAACCTCCTTAAACACTAACTCAGCTAGCTCTACGACGCTCACCGCTTTTCCGCGTCCGATGTTGATTGTGTGGTGTCCCGGCGGGGATGACAGGGCTTTCACCGTGGCCTCGGCGACGTCGCCTACATAGATAAAATCTCTCGAGGCTGGGCGAAACTCTCCTCCTACCATCTTTCCCCGAAGAGTTATGGGTTTTCCAGACATCACGTTTTCTACGAAGATTTTTAAGACATTTTTGCATCCTTCTCCGATCACATTAAAGTAGCGTAGTGTGACCGTGTCAAGGCCGTAGTTTCTGTGATAAGATATGCTGAGCTGCTCGGAGCATATTTTGCTGAGGCCGTAGGCGTTCACGGCCCTTGTCTCAGAATCCTCTCTGAGCGGTGGCTCGCGGTCGCCATATACTGCTGCGCTCGAGGCCAGCACGACTTTGCCTACAGAGGAGCGTCTCGCGGCCTCTAGAATGTTCAGGTGTATAGCTATGTTGTTGCTGAGATATTTATGTGGCTGAGAAACGGATTCTCCAACATCTACGTAGGAGGCCAAGTTCACCACACCCTCCACACCAACCATTGCATCTCTGATGGTGGAGAAGTCTGTTGCATCACCCATCACAAGCTCGACACCTTTAGGGCTCCAACCGCTGCTCCCAACCTTATCCACCACTCTCACCGTCTCACCCCGCTCGAGCAGGGACTCCACCACGCGTCTGCCAATGAAGCCAAGCCCGCCGACCACCAGTATCAACCGCCGAAGACCATCCAGACCTAATACGGCCTAGTTATTCATTGCCCCTCCAGGCTACAAAAACTTATATGCTGCCCAAAGACAATAATTACTTGGGCCAGGGCTAGTAGGCGGCGTCGCCACTGAGATAGGTGCATCCACCTCGACCGTGATGTGGCGATCTCCGGCTCTGGCTACAATGGGGTGAAGACCTGAGGGGCTCGGAATGATCCTCAGGTCCAATGTGGGTCGCTTCCGTGGCTAGTTTAGTCCCCGCCATAAATGGCCGGACTCCGGTTGATCCTGCCGGACCTTACCGCTATCGGGGTAAGGCTAAGCCATGCAAGTCTCAGGCTTCAGGGCATCTTGAGGCCTGGCGCACAGCTGAGTAACGCGTGGCTAACCTGCCCTGCGGAGGGGGATAACCCCGGGAAACTGGGGATAAACCCCCATAGGTGAGTAGCTCTGGAACGACTGCTCGCCCAAACCCCGCCCCAGAGACCCCCTGGGTCGGGGCCGCAGGATGGGGCTGCGTCCTATCAGGTTGTTGGTGGGGTAACGGCCCACCAAGCCTAAGACGGGTAGGGGCCCTGAGAGGGGGAGCCCCCAGATGGACTCTGAGACAAGAGTCCAGGCCCTACGGGGCGCAGCAGGCGCGAAAACTCCGCAATGGGCGAAAGCCCGACGGGGTTACCCCGAGTGCCACCCTCGTGGTGGCTTTTGCCCGCTGTAAGAAGGCGGGCGAATAAGGGGAGGGCAAGTCGGGTGTCAGCCGCCGCGGTAATACCCGCTCCCCGAGTGGTAAGGACTATTACTGGGCCTAAAGCGCCCGTAGCCGGCCTAGTGTGTCTCTCGTTAAATCCACAGGCCCAACCTGTGGGCTGCGGGAGATACTACTAGGCTTGGGGGTGGGAGAGGCGCTCGGTATTCCCGGGGTAGGGGTAAAATCCTCTGATCCCGGGAGGACCACCAGTGGCGAAGGCGGAGCGCCAGAACACGCCCGACGGTGAGGGGCGAAAGCTGGGGGAGCAAACGGGATTAGATACCCCGGTAGTCCCAGCTGTAAACGATGCGGGCTAGGTGTCGGGGCGGCTACGGGCCGCCTCGGTGCCGAAGGGAAGCCATTAAGCCCGCCGCCTGGGGAGTACGGCCGCAAGGCTGAAACTTAAAGGAATTGGCGGGGGAGCACCACAAGGGGTGGACGTTGCGGCTTAATCGGATTCAACGCCGGAAACCTTACCGGGGGCGACGGCAGCATGATGGTCAGGCTGACGACCTTACCGGACGAGCCGAGAGGAGGTGCATGGCCGTCGCCAGTGCGTGCCGTGAGGTGTCCTGTTAATTCAGGCAACGGACGAGACCCGCGCCCCCTGTTGCCATCGGCCGAGAGGCGCTGGGCACTCAGGGGGGACCGCCCCCGAAAGGGGGAGGAAGGAGCGGGCTACGGCAGGTCGGTATGCCCCGAATCCCCCGGGCCGCACGCGACGTTCAATGGCGGAGACAGTGGGATGCCACCCCGAAAGGGGGAGCTAATCCCTAAACTCCGCCTCAGTTGGAATCGAGGGTTGCAACTCGCCCTCGTGAACGCGGAATCCCTAGTAACCGCCCGTTACCACCGGGCGGTGAATACGTCCCCGCTCCTTGCACACACTGCCCATCGCTCCACCCGAGCTGGGGATGGGCGAGAGCCACCCATGTTGGGTGGCCCGAGCCTAGACTCGGTGAGGGGGGAGAAGTTGTAACAAGGTGGCCGCACGGGAACGTGTGGCCGGATCACCTCCCATTGAGCGCGGAAGCGACCCACAGCACACCCCCTAAATTTCCACAGTTTCGGCCTTAATGGGTAGTCTGGCCATAGTCTAGCTCATATAATAGAGGGTAAAGAGGCCCTCACTTCTTTAACCGATTAAGCAGAGGAGCTTAACCTAGACGGGCGTCAGGTGACCCTCTTCGCCTCATCTGGGTCAGACGGGTGATCTTTCGTCATCCGCCCCAATTTGATTCATGGATATACGTCCTTAATTAACGCTCAAGGAAAGACTGCGCGAGGTTAACGAAAGTGATATCCGTAGTCGAATTATCGAGGATTAGATAAGAACATCGGGATTAATGCTGCCCTAGCTGTCTTAATTGTCCTCGAGGAGATTTATGCAGACCTCCCATTCCGAATATAATAAGGCGACCATCGCGAAGACAATTTTGCGAACCTCTCAGCAGAATGATTAGCGATGTCAAAAACAAAAGAAGGGAGTTAGGGAAATCCGAGAAGCGAATGACCCGCATTATCGAAACACAAGACATACGCGTAAAGCAAATTAAATTAAACACCCACCGATATACCGGAGTTGAGAATCAGCAGAAGAGCACTCTTGACCTCTTTGTCCATAAGCCTGGCAACCGCTGGGCTATATGGGCTATTCACAACACTCTCTCAGAGAAAATCATATAACACTGAATCTCCAGTAGTTACACAACACATGAGTAAGGATGAAGAGGCTGTGGAGAAAGCTTACTTATACGTGGAAGGAAAAGGGGAGGTTGTAGGCAATCTTGTAGCAGCAAGATTAGCCGGAAAAGGAGTAGAATTCTTCACGTTCGGTGAATACTTCGAGGCTGAACCACTCATCACAATAGTCGACCCACAGACAAGTATCTTGAGGCAAGATTGGGCAGATGGAGTCTCCTACAGGACAATATCTTTGGGAGGAGCTGTAATGAGGGACAAACTCATAGCATATAAAGACACACTATTATATGTCATAAATAACACCTCGCAGTCAGAGACAATAATCAAAATCCACGGGACGATCCAGATTTTCAGCTGGTTTATGCCTCAGTCGCGGGACATAATCGCAGGACTGGCGGGCTCAAAATTCATATCTCATAGTAAAGGATTGATCGGCTCTTACTCCGGCAACGGTCCTTTCATAGCGATAACACCAAGTCATAAAATATTTGTCAACAAAGCTGAGCCAAGCCATTCCAACTTCTCAGCAGATTTGCAGCTAGCTCCAAGAGAATCATTCATCTTAGCCGTCGCTGGGCATCATTCCTCGGTAGAGGAGTGCAGAAAGAGTGCCGAAGACGCCTTATCCAATCCAGAGACGATAGAGGCATTAAAGAGAGATGAGGTAGTTAGACTGGTCAGAGCGCCGACAGAGAAATACCCAGTTAAAAGGGAATACGAGTTGTTGTCAAGATATTTATGGTATGTTATACTCTCTAACCGTGCACAAGTTAGGAACCATCCGATCCTCACATACCCCTTTGTTATGCCAAGCAAATTCGCCCTAAGACATCAATGGCTATGGGACTCCGCACTCCACGCAATAATATTATCCAAACATAATGTGCAGATGGCAAAGGAAGAGATTCTAAACTTGTTTCATGCCCAGAAAAACGACGGCAGGATCCCCCACGAGATATTTCTATCAAGAGAGTTCTGCCAAATCTTTTGGAACGTAAATGACTACGCACCCTGGACGACACAACCACCAGTCTTAGCTATAGCAATTGATAAGATAATAGAAAAAGAAGAAGACATAGAATTCATAGAAAAAGCATACAGGGCGCTGGACAGATATGACCACTGGTTCAGGACCGAGAGGGACGCTGATGGAGACCAGCTAATGTCGTATGTAGACTACTTAGAGTCGGGGTGGGATGACTCAGTAAGATGGGACGAGCCTAAACGCTTATTCAGTAATAGACCGGAAGAATTTAAAACTGATTATAAACAGATAAGGATGGCGCCTGTGGAGGCTGTAGATTTAAACTGCCTCATCTACATGCAAAGAAAAGTTCTATCTAAGATGGCGGAGAGAATAGGGCTTGAAAGAGAAGCTCAGAAGTATAAGGAACTTGCTGAGACGACTGCAAGACGGGTCAAGGAGTCAATGTGGGATGGAGAGACAGGGTTTTACTACGACATATATGAAAGAGACCATAAGATACTCAGAGTTAAGACGCCTGCCGCTTTCCTCACTCTCTATTCAGGCATAGCCACACATCAGCAAGCAGGAAAACTAATTCAACACCTATTCAACCCTAAAGAGTTCTGGACAACGTTTCCACTACCCTCGGTAAGTGCAGATGACCCGAACTACAACCCAAAAGGATACTGGAGAGGTAGATCTTGGATCAATATTATCTGGTTTACGTATCATGGCTTAAAAACATACGGGTTTGAACGAGAAGCGACATTACTGGCTCAAAGAGTAATCGACTTGATGAACAAAGGGCCTTCATGTAACGAAAATTATAACAGCCAGACCGGCGAGCCTCTGGGAGCCCCGGATTTCGGCTGGTCCGCACTTGCGTTGGAGCTTCTGAACTAAGTTACGAAGATACAGGTAGCTCCATGAAAATTCAGCAACACTTCACTCGCCTGTAACTTTTTTCAGTCGGGGGTTAAACAACTCGTCGAGCCCAATGTTGATGAGATTTAATGAGACGAAGATCAGTATTAGCGATATAACTGGACCAATTATGAAGTGGTAATATCCTTGAATTATTAGACCGCTAGTCATGAAGATATGTATCAGCAAGCCAAGAGTCATTATCTCCGCAGCCCCCAGCCCTATCAATCTCAAACCCGTCTCAGCCAATATCCCTCCAATTACAGCATATGAGAATCCAACAATAATGTATGGCAAAATGTTTGGAAGAATCTCTAAAAATATAATCTCTGAATCTTTTTCACCGACCATTTTTGCGAGATCAATATAGGGTCTTGATTTCAGACTAAGTACCTGTGATCTAATCTGCCTTGCAGGTCCTGCCCAAGCAAAACTAGCGATGATCAGCGCTATAAGCGTGATATCTAGTCGCTGAATGTATGCGACGGCAGCCGCAGCAATAGCCCATGAAGGCAGTATCAAAACCACATTTGTAAAGGAGTTCAGCAGGTTATCTATGACACCTCCCTTATATGCGGCAAAAAGGGAGATAGTAAGAGCAATTGTTATTGAAGCTAAGCCAACTAAAAAACCAACAATAAGAGAGTTTCTTATGCCAGTTACCAACATCGCGAGCACATCTCGCCCAAAATGATCAGTCCCCAAAGGGTGATTGAGAGATGGCATCAATAGTCGCGGAAAGAAACCAATAGCTGAAGACTTAAGACCCCCAAGCCTAAACTCGTTGATTAGAGGCTCGAGAACGCCTATCAAAATGAGGGCAGATAGAATTGATACGCCTACAAGAAGCTTCTTCGATTTTACCACATATGATAACGCGGATTTTATGGGTGAAGTTAGTCCTCGTATTCTCAGTAAGCCACCGGCTAGTTTTTCTTGTCTCATGTCAGTGCAACCCTCGGATCAATAAGTGGATATATCAAGTCCATTATGAGGTTTGCCGTGAGTACCGTGAACATGGTGAGCGTTATTATTCCCTGTATCACATTAAAGTCTAATAGACCTATCGCGTTGACGAACAATGCTCCTATACCCGGGTAAACAAATATCCATTCAACGAGGAACGCGCCAGTCACAATAAATCCTAGGGATATAGCTAACCCCGTCGTTTGGGGTAAGAGCGTATTCCTCAAAACATATCTGGTAAGTATTCTGGTACTGCTTAGCCCTTTAGCCTCTGCATAGTGTAGATAATCTTCTCCAACTATACTTATGACCAGAGCTCTGGTAGATATTAGCCAGCCGGTCATTGATACGAGTATGATTGACAAGGCCGGTAAAAACGCGTGTTGAAGCGCGCTGATAATAAAATTAAGATCAAGTAGAGTTAAGGATGCTGCATAAGCTCCTCTAGAGGGGAAAATTGGAATTATATATGCAAACAGGAGAAGAAGGATCACGGCAA
The DNA here is from genome assembly GCA_030550155.1 of Thermoproteota archaeon. GTDB lineage: Archaea > Thermoproteota > Nitrososphaeria_A > Caldarchaeales > Calditenuaceae > HRBIN02. The sequence goes on along the minus strand of JAUQPZ010000035.1, from coordinate 4,787 downwards.
CAATATAGTATGGGACCTGAGAGAATATTAACGAAAAAGTGAAGAAGAAGTTGTCAAATCTTGTCCCTCGCTTCCAACCAACAATTACGCCGAGCATGATGCCTACAATCCAAGACAGAATGGTGGTGACGGAAAGTAGAATAATCGTCCACGGGATGTGGCGCGCTATTAACTCTTGAGCTGGGGTTGGAAACGCCATAAATGATGGGCCAAGGTTCAGTTCGAAGATTAGTCTCCTGAGAAATATCAAATATTGTGTGAATACATCCTCGTTAAGGCCAAACATCTCTTCAAACATGATGATGGTTCTATCGCCCACCGGCTCGAAACCATAACGAGAGCGAAGCATGTACACATATGCCCGTATGGGATTACCAGGGATTAGTCTGAGAATAAAAAAGACTGCCGTGGTAGATAAAAAGAGAACGATTAAGTAACTAACCACTTTCTTGATTATGTATCTGCGAATATTTATACGGTTTGAAGCCATCCTAATTAAATGGAATTAGCTTAAGGAATATAAAGGTTTCCAAGAGAACTAAGGCAACTTTCATCATCGCTTACGATTATATGGACGTATATTAATAGGTATTAGTTCAATGGTTATATAGCTGCCAAAAAAATAAAGGTATGTGGCTGAACAAAGATTACTCGAAGTCACGGACCTGAGGGTCTACTATAAGTCCATTCTGGGGGATTATAAATCGGTTGACGGCGTGTCACTTTACGTTAATAGAGGAGAGATTTTCGGAATCGCTGGTGAATCTGGGTGCGGCAAATCTACGTTAGTAGACGGCATATTGCGATTGATCCGACCGCCAGGCTACATCAAGTCAGGAAAGGTGTGGTTTGAGGGTCAAGATTTACTTACCTTAGATGAAAAAAGGTTGAACAAAATTAGGTGGAACAGGATTTCATACATCCCCCAAGGATCTATGAACTCGCTTAACCCTGTTTTAACTATTGAGGAACAGGCGACCGATGCACTTATTGAGCATTCCAACATAAGTAAGAACGAAGCTAAAGCAATTATTGAAGAGAAACTTAACGTGGTTGGGTTACCTAAGGAAGTTTTACGAACTTATCCTCATGAGTTAAGCGGAGGTATGAAGCAAAGAGTTATAATCGCCATTGCAATCGCACTTAACCCGAGTCTAGTTGTAGCCGATGAGCCCATAACTGCATTGGATGTCGTGGTGCAAAAGTCATTACTTAGACTGTTGAAAGGTCTCAGAGATAATTATGGGGTTACTTTGATATTTGTATCACATGATATGTCCGCCCACGCTCAGTTAGTTGATAGGCTATCAATTATGTATGCGGGAAAGATAGTTGAGGTGGGAAGCACGGAAGACATCTTCTATGATCCTCAACACCCTTACACAAAATTATTAATTTCGTCCATTCCTCGGCTTGAGAAGAAAGAGATCAGAGGGATACCCGGTATTGCTCCAAGTCCACTCAACTGGCCTAAAGGCTGCCGCTTCCACACCAGATGTCCACTTGCAATGGAGATATGTGGTGTGAAAGAGCCCGAGATGTTGCAGATGGATGGGAACAGATTGGTCGCTTGCCACCTATATGGCAACGGTGGGGAGAGGCATTGACAGGCGATTTATTGAGCCTAGATGGGGTGTCTGTTGTCTTCAAGATCGGTGGAGGTTTAGGTCTTATCGGCGCTAAGCATGTCGTAGCTTTAAATGATGTCTCTTTCACACTTCCTGATAAGTCAGAAATAGTTGCCTTGGTTGGTGAGAGCGGTAGTGGAAAGAGCACGATTGCTCGTCTTGCTTTAGGATTGTTAAGACCAACTGTGGGTAAAATCATGTATAAAGGTAGAGAGATTTCTGACTGGCTTAAAGTCGATAAGGAGAGATTTAGAAGAGAAGTTCAGTCGGTTTTTCAAGATCCATACGGCATTTATAATCCATATTATAAGGTCGACCGCTTCCTGTATATTGCTCTTAGAAAGCTGCTGCATATCAATGACGCTGAGCACGCCCGCTCGTTAATTGTTGAGGCCATGAGGGCTCTTGGCATGAGGCCTGAGGAGCTGCTTGGCCGATATCCACATCAACTTAGTGGAGGAGAGAGGCAGAGGCTCATGCTTGTCTTAGCGTTGTTGATCAAGCCTCGCTTACTTATTGCAGACGAACCTGTCTCGATGATAGATGCATCACTTAGGGCGATATTTCTTGAGAATCTTTTGGAGTTGAAGAATAAACTTGGCTTATCTTGTCTCTACATAACTCACGACTTAATCACTGCAAACTACGTGGCCGACAGGGCATTAGTCTTGTGTCATGGAAGACTGGTTGAGGCGGGAAAGAGCGAGGAAGTAATTAGAGACCCTCTTCATCCATATACAAAGCTTCTCGTTGACTCAATGCTACTTCCCGATCCGCGGAGTGTGAACGTGAGCAGCGTGGCTAGCCTCGATGTGCGTAGATTAAGCGAGTTGAAACCTGAGAGAGGTTGTGTCTTCAGATATCGATGCCCATACGCTATGAAGATCTGCGAAGATAAGGAGCCAGTATTAAATGATGTGGGCCGTGACAGGAGGGTGGCTTGCTTCCTTTATAGCGACCAGACTATCTCGACCCAACTAGGTTAAGAGGTTAATAATAGATTCCGAATTAAGTGACCTGCACCCCAAATTTTTATATATTATTATCGGGCAGAATTGATAGCGTAATGACGGTTTTTTACAGATATGAGGGGAACCCTATAATCAGGCCTGACGATAAGTCATGGCGGTCTCTGTGTACTTTCAATCCGGGGGTTATCGAGTTAAAGGGTGTTGTCTATATTCTCTTTAGAGCAATGTCTGCAGATATGACTTCGACGATAGGTCTTGCAGTGAGTAGAGATGGTCTAAATGTATCAGAGGTCTTGGATGAGCCGGTCTACACTCCTCGGGAAAGTTTTGAGATGAAGTTGAAAAAGGGACACTCGGGTTGCGAGGACCCCCGCATAGTGGTTGTGGGGGACCGGATATTCATGTTCTATACAGCTTACGATGGACTACATTACCCTCAAGTTGCTCTTACATGGATATATGTTGAGGACTTTCTCGATTTTAAGTGGAGCTGGGCAACTCCGAGAATTATATCTCCGCCCGATATAGACGACAAAGATGCATGCATTATTCCTGAGAGGTTGGATGGAGGGTTTTTCTTTGTACACAGAGCTGGTGGCATAAATATTGTCTATGACTATATTCCGGACCTAGATGCGGCTGACCCGGGAAGGCTCAGGTCTCACCTACTCATGAGTCCTAGATTTGGCTTATGGGATAACAAAAAAGTGGGACTTGCTTCACCTCCTTTAAAGATAAATGAGGGGTGGCTCACTTTCTATCACGGTGTATCAAGCGATAACGTATATAGAGTCGGCGCTGTATTATTGGACATAAACAACCCAACTTGCGTACTTTTTAGAACTCAGGAACCACTGCTGTCGCCGCAGATGTGGTATGAAAAAAGCGGATACGTTGATAATGTTGTTTTTCCATGCGGCAGCTTAATTCGGAATGATAAGGTCTACATATATTATGGTGGGGCCGATAAGTATGTCTGCGTGGCGACTGCGACTCTATCGGATGTCTTAATGGCTTTGAGAAGAAAAGATTGAGGCTGCATCATGTCTGTGCGTTTGTTATTGTTTTCCTGAAAACCATCGTAAAGATGAGGCGGTCATCTAGAATATTTCAGTAGCTGGAGATAGAAGTGACTTCTCGCCTAAAAGAAACAACCTAGTTTCATTTGGGCCCATTTTTACACTGAATTCGCTCGTATCCTTAGCTATGTAGGTCTCTGAGATGATATCGTAGACATGGGTGGCACTTGGTAGCTTTATTACTTTCGTTCCAGGTTTTCTAGAATGTATCGAGAGGAAATATTGATTCGCATAAATCACGTCGCTGTCCTCGCTATATATGTGGACTCCGGCATATTTTGCGATATTCCGAAGGATGGTTACAGGTATTTTAGGCGCGGCTATGTAGATTGACCTCCAATCCGGAAATTCCCTTAGACAGAAGCCCGGCCATTCTTCACCGGTAACCCAGTGCTGGTGAACGAGCAACTTGCCGAGGACCCTGACATTAGGGTCCAGCGTGTAGAAGAGGGGCCCTATGCCTGTAGATGTGCCAAACGTCGTTACGGGTAGATTCTCTGTTATGGGGTGCTCGAAGTCTGTTATAGTGATAAATGTCGGCATGGCTTTCTCAAAGAATACTTTGACCTCGTGCGCGCCTATTTTCATCCCTACGAGCTCCTCCATCGCCTCGATCGAGAACCCATCTTCACTTAGAAAACCGGGACAGAGGACCCACACACAGGTTTTGCCGTCCCTCTGTACCCTTTCCCGAATAATTCTTCTCTCTTCCTTACTCAGGTAGAATGTGTCAAGAAATATGTATAGCTTGTATTCTGGCATGTTTGGGTTTTCTAAGGCTTCATGTAAATAAACATCTATCCTAGTGCCTATCCTATAAAGCTCGTGTATGAGCTGATCAAAGACGAGGGGTTTCAGAAGCTCGGTACCCAGCTTTAAGTGAAAAGGGGTCTCCGCATCTATGATGACTGCGACACCATCACCTTTAGTGGACCTATCAAGGTTTAGACTCGCCTCGCCCACCCTTCTCAACTTTGACACCAGTTTAAGTATCTCTGGATGATCATACCACCCAGCCTCGGGCCAAAGGTCCATCCACCAGAGGCCAACCCCTCTAACCAAGTTATGAGCAAAATCCCTCTTATGGATTTCAAGAGTCTCCTTAAGAT
>JAUQPZ010000009.1 GCA_030550155.1 Thermoproteota archaeon | reverse complement strand
CTATCGTGTCGCCGGACACGAAGCTGTTACCCCTCAGGGTGGGCGCCCTCAAAACCACCTCTTCGCCGGGCTCTACATAATAGTTGAGCGGCTGCATGATAATCGCTCCAGGCGGCAACTTATACTGCTCTTCAAGGTGGGAGAGACCTATCCGGCTGCTCTCTATGTATAGCCTTGGCACAGTTATCTCTATAGGCCCCTTATTCATCATTATCAAGTATAGTGACCTCCTGCCAAACGGGTTGATGTCGGGGGGCTGCAAAGTGAGTGTTATTTCAAGCTCCTCGTTCAGCTTCTCAACCTCAAACTGGAGTCTTCTTGATACTTCGTCCATGAAGAGTGTCTGGAGCTGCTGAAGGTAGAGCCACATGGGGATCATCACGGTGAAGAAGATCATGACAGCGATTGCCGTGCCTACAACTGCTGAGACTCCCGAGGATAACTTTCTCCTCCTCAAATCAGCTCGCGCCTCCCGTCCGGGTCTGAGTAGTTGTAGTCGTGGTTGTCGTCGTTGTAGTGGCCGTGATTATTATTGTTGTCGATGACGTGGTGCTGCTTTCTCTGGGCAAAGTAGTTACCGTGGTAATGCTCGTGGTGGTCGGGGTAGTCACTGTGGTGGTGACATAGATGTAAGTCGTGGTTGTTGTCCTGGTCACTGTGTATTGTGTGACCCACTGCGTCCGAGTGGTTGTGGTTATCATGCTTGAAGTTCTAGTAGTCGTCGTAGTGGTAGTAATAGTTGTTCTCATCCCGCTTGTGAGGGTTGTCGTCGTATATCTGAGAATTGTGCGCGTAGTGGTTGTTGTTCCGTATCTCTCAGTGGTTGTGGTGGACTCCGTGATCCATGAGGTTGTCGTGGTTGTGGTCGTAGTTGTTGTGGTTGTGACTCTGAAGGTCTGGGCCAGGCCGGAGAGGCTCAGAGTAAGTAGTATGATAACTGCTAGCGATAGGGCGATAGCCCTCCTGTTATTGACTAGCCTCGCATCCACCAAGACCTCCACCTCCTAGCCACGGGATAGAAAACCAAGGGGCTGATTGATAGATAAAGTAATAACTGCCAGTGGATTGGCCATTCTTGAAGCTGGAAAACAAGTAACTCGCCGGAGCTTCGACCCCCACCCCCAGCAGCGACGGTTGTTGTCGTGGTGTACGTGCTGGTAACAGTCTGCGTAACGATGTATGTTGAGGTGAATGTCCTAGTGACTGTCCTGGTTGTGGTGTATGTTGTGTAGGTTGAGGTGATGGTGTTTGTTATGGTTGGGCTATAGACTGTGCTGGTCAGAGTTATAGTTATTCTACTCGTGGATGTGAGCGTGGTTGTATAAACATACGTGGTACGTGTTACTACAATGGTTGCTGATGATATAACAACCGTGGTTGTTCTAGTTAATGTTCTGGTTGATGTGGTTGTGGTTGACGGCGTTACTATGGTGCGCGTGCTGGTTGTGGTGCGCGTGGCAGTTGTGGTCCTCTGAGGAATCGTGGTTGTGGTCGTGGTCGTAGTGGTCCTTATGATCGTCTCTGTAACCGTCTCAGTAATGGTGGTGGTAGTGACGGGGGTTACGTCCGTGGTTCGTATCTCTACGCGCCATATGTTGAAAATGTTGACAGGCGAGCTGAGGACTACGCTGTACTGGTCGATGTAGAGGGCTAGGTCGCCCAGCTCGATTGATACCCTAAGAACCCCTCTAGCAATCAAAACATTGTTACAGTCGTATATGTCGACTGTAATCTCGTAGTCGCCATCCTCCCAGAACCCGACTGAGAGTATAACCTCGTCCACCCTGCCGCTCTCGAGGTCTATACGCATCTTCGAGTAGTCGATATAGTTTCCGAAGCTGTTAGGGAAGCCCCAAGTCATCGGGAAAATCGTGAAGTCGGGCATGAGGGAAGTGAACCATACATAAAGCGGTGGCTGGAGGCCTGACTTGTCAAGCTGCACATAAACCTCCTGTGGAAGGGCACCCGACACACTGGCTGTCCCCGTAGCCTCGTTTCCAAGCCCGTCTTTGACGTGGACTTGGAAGATGTAGGAGTCGCGCGCATCGCTGGCGTTAAGTACCCTGATTTTAATGTAGTCGGTTGTGGAGCCGTAGATGTTATCCTCCTTAGGGTCTATCACTTCAACCATAAGCCAGTTCTCTGTCGGGAGAGCGCAGCCACCCGAGAGGCCGTAGCGCGGCTTTGAGGCCTCGAAAGTGGCTATCCTGAAGAGGAGCGTCTCGCTGTCAGGCTTGGAGAGAGCGGGGTTGTCAGGGTCGTAGAGCTGCTCGGGGATGTAGTGCACCTGTACAAGGATTCTGTCATCCTCGGAGCAGACGCTGCTTGGGCACCTAAAGGTCAGGGCTGACCTCTCATTCACGGGTATCCTTGCGAGGTCGTTCACACCTGTATCATAGACGACGGTCCCATTCCTTATGGTGAGGAGTCTGAAGACGACTATTGGTTCTCTGCCCGTGTTTCTCAGCATAATGATGCCCCTGTCGGCGGAGCCGAACATGGTGTCCGGGAAAAAGGCATATTCTGCGCCTATGTCCGAGCGTAGTATGAGGGCTTGGTCGCCCAGCTTTCTGACCTCCCCCTGTCTCCAGATACCTGCGTAGCTGCTCAGAAATAACCAGACGCCTATGCCTGCAGACAACACAATCGCGAGTATCATGACGGTTGCGAGAATATCGCTGTAGCCTCCTCCGCCTCTCAGCTCCTTACACCTCCACAACAATCACTTCGACGCTGGCGATATCTGTTAGCGGTGTTGAGGGAATATCAACGAATACTGAGTCCGAAAATATTCCCTGCGGAATCGTAGTTGTCACAGACCTAGACGCGATAAGGTCTCCGTTACAGTCAAGAAGTATCACGGTTACCCTGAGACTAACACTCAAAAGGTCGTTTTTACCGAGCTCAACCTCAACTACATTTACGACGCGCTCAGCATTCGACCACAGAGTCACTCCTGACGCATGCGCCTTATTGGGTATTCCGCCAAAGACCCATCTTCTCTGAATAACGTCGAACCCTGCGGCGACGATATTCACCTCCAGGGGGACCTGAAAGCCGCCGATAGACCCGGCGAGGGCCTGCATCTCGTTGCTTATACTTGGAACCGTGCCCGACGCAAACCCCAATTCACCTGTCGCGTTCCTCACCTGTATGTCGACTTGAACATTTACGCTCGAGGAGGCGTAGGGGAACCGTGCATAGATCTTGTTGTTGGGCGGGGGCGGTATTCTTCCTAAGTCGAAGTAGGTTACCGGGTCCACGACATCCACCATCATCCAGCTGGGTGGCAGCGGGCACCTAGGCGCCACGCTTCCGGGTGGATAGGTGAATACCGTCTCAACATATCTCATCTCGTCTGCTGAGATCACCGGATTATCCTCGTCATATAGGCCGGAGGCAATATACCAGACCCTCAGCCTCAGAGGCTCCAATGGCAGGCAAGACCCACAGGCCGGGACCACGCCACCGCCTAGGGTCACATTTCCGCCTGGAGCAAGCTCGACTATCTTTTCAAATCCTCCCGAAGGATAGGAGGCTTTGAGGGTTCCTTGCGGAGTCACAATCTCTATCCGCGTAACAATTACGGGTACATCCGCTATGTTCCTTAAAGTTACACTTCTGACATCAGTGGTGTATTGGACAGCCTCAAAGGAGAGTTGAGCCGAGGTTTTAACCAAGAGTATAGCCCTGTTAGCCTCGCCTGTCGAGGACTGGAGCGAGGCGCTGAGCCACCCGGTAGCCACACCTAGGACAAATATTCCTACACCGACGGTTAGAGCCGCCAGCAATACGGCGCCGATTACCGTATCCCCTCTCTTCCCTCCTCTACGGCGCCCCCTCGCGTCGGCGGCCAATCCAACCACTGTTCAATTTAAATGGGGACATATTATATAGACGTTTTCCACCCCCACCTGGTAATCAGTTAGATGTTGATAATCACTTTTACCGTCCTGGTAAACATCTTTTAAGTGCTTAGGTTTTTCTATAATGTTTGGCCATAGCCCCAAAAAAAAACCAAAAGCCTCTGAAAAGGTTCTTATATCCTCTAGAATTGATAATTATAATTAGTGATTAGCGGGGATGCCACGCGCCCAAATGCTCACAAAGATGATTATTTCAGCATCAATACCTCTTTCTGTGTCCTTTGCTTCTTGGTTGATAGGCGGAGAGTTTCTCAGAATTCTGATATCCTCCGTGCTTCCTTCTCAGATTCAGGAGCCTGTTTTGACGCTTACCTCATACGCCCTCACTGGTTTATTGTTGGGTGCGATAAGCGGTCTTGTCCTGTTTAAGCTTGGTGCCGCCTTGATTGTCCACTTGGCAGGCCTTATTGCTGGCTGGGCCCTGGCCTTCGCACTGACCTCCATAACTAGCCTTGGTTTCCTGCAGCTAGCCACTGGCTGGGCTATCGGCCTCACGACATATGCCGCTTTCGATGCAGCTCTTGTAAAGATACTCGCGGGAGGTGCTGCTCCAAGGCCTCCGGTGCAGCCAACTCAGGCTAGAGTGCAGGTTGTTCAGCAGCCTCAACAGCCACAGCCCACCCCAACAGCGCCCCCAGCCACCCCGACACCACCAGCACCCAGAGAGGCTACACCACCTACCTCAAGCGCCACCGTGGCGCCAACACCACCTGCAGAGTCTAGGCCGCCTCCCCAACCAGCCATAACACCTACGCCAACGCAAGCGGCTCCACCGACAGCGATACTGCCACCCATACCACAGGCCGTTACCCCGCCTCCTCCGCCCATGGAGCCGATGCAGAGCATCGATGAGGTTGAGGAGGCCCTTTTAGAGGTGGTGGCTGAAGAGGGGCTCGTGGAGATGGTGCCACTGCCTAATAATACTTCTCCTGAGGGAGGCTCGTACCCGGAGGTAGAGAGTAGGCTAAGAATAGATACCACTATGTTCCTCAAAGTTGTTAAGAGGCTCGCTGACAGGAACATTATCAAGGTATCCGGGGTGGAGTTCAAGAAGGTTACATGCCCCCACTGCCAGAGCGCTCTGAATGTTCTATCTTTGAGGTGCAGGGCATGCGGCTCGACGAATATTGGGAGGCAGAGAATACTTCAGCATGAAGCGTGTGGGTATCTTGGACCTGAGGATAGCTTCACTGTTGGGGGCAGGATAATGTGCCCACGTTGCGGGAGCGCCGTGAAGATATTGAGGGGACCGCTTGAAGAGGAGCAGGAGCAGGTGCTTAAAGTTCACTCGAGCTTCTTTATGTGCTATGACTGCAACGAGGTAAGCCCCGACCCTTACATCTCATTCAGATGCCTCACCTGCGGAATAGACTACGACCTCGCTAGCTTCGAGTTCAAAACATTTTACAGATACTCCATCAACCCCGAAATAGTAAGCGGGTTACAGGAGCAGAAGAAGCCGCTGAGAATGATCGCTGAGGAGCTCAGGAGGCAGGGATACGAAGTTCAGCTAGGGGCAAGGATTATTGGCTCCTCGAAGGTGCGGCATAAGGTGGACCTACTGTATAGCCGCGGAGGCGTCACGAGGGGCGCTATCTTCCTCATCAGCGATAAGGGTGGGCCAAAGATTCATGAAATAATGAAGATTATAGTAATGAAGGCGGACACTAAGATTGATAGCGTCAAGATGCTCTGCATGGGCCAGATAGACAACGACTCGAAACGACTCGCAGAGCTGTACAACATAACTATAATCGAGAACTTGGCCGCTAAGGATATAGTTACGGAGGTTGTACCGCGTCTAGTCGGGATATAGTCTCCCTTATTCCTTTAAGACCCAGTCTCAGACACGTCCAGAGGTGTCTACCGCCATCATTCTGTTGCCTTGCTCAGCTCGTAGCATGTTATCTCCTCGAAGAAGAGGCGCCTAGAGGATTTTCTCGTGACCTGTAGCGCCTTGTCTGCCGCATACTCTGTTATCGCCTCTGGGCTGCTGAGTGTTGAGGCTATGGTGAGTAGTTTGGCCTTCTTTTCCAGAAACGGAGTTGACTCCTCTATCAGGTCTTTTATGAACTCTGCTCCAGTGGGGCCGGAATAGATTGCTCTGTCTGTTATGCCTTCGCTTGGCAGGTAGGGCGGGTTTGAGACAATCAGTGTGATTCTCTCGGAGGGTCTGAGGGCGCTGAGCTTGTCCCCCAACACCACGTGGACACGGGATAGGAACGGCCCGCATTTAGACCTAGTTGCCTCGGCCGCTGCGTAGCTGATATCTATTGCCACAACTTCTGCGCCTTTCTCTGCTAAGAATCGAGAGACTTCTCCGCTCCCGCTCCCCACCTCTACGACCAACCCGCTTAGCTGAGTCTGTGAGACGCAGTCGATTAGGAGCCAAGTGTCTTCGGCAGGCTGGTAGACAGAGTGCTCTCCGCTCATCCTCCCAGTCCACCCTAGTTGTTCTTATTTTGAAGATATAGTGTTCCTCGGCGTAGCTACAAGTTTATGAAGAGACGGCTGGGCAGATGAAAGAAATATAAGCGTGTTAGCTTAGAATTGATTGCAACAAAGTGGTGATGCGCTAATTGTATCCCAGAAAATTTGAGTATATTGCCCCTAACCGGGTTGAAGACGTATTGAGGCTTCTTAGAAAATATAGGGATGAGGCGAAGATACTGGCGGGTGGACACAGCCTCTTACCTATGATGAAGCTGAGGATTATCGGGCCCAATGTGCTCATAGACCTTAAAAACCTCAGAGACAAGCTGGCCTATATAAGAGATAGTGGGAGAGTCGTCAGGCTAGGCGCCTTAACGACACACGCCGAGATTGAACAGTCAAACACTTTGAGGCGCGACATCCCGCTTCTTCCCGAGGTTGCGAGCTTGATTGGCGATATGCAGGTGAGGAATCTGGGGACTGTTGGCGGGTCGCTGGCCCACTGCGACCCGGCTGGAGACTGGGCTGTGGCCATGCTCGCTCTCGACTCCTCCGTAGCGATTCAGGGAGAGCGTAGGAGGGTGATACCCATCTCCAGATTTCTCAAGGGCCCCTTCACAACTGCGCTCAGACCGACAGAGCTTCTGACCGAGATAACGATACCCAAGCCGCCCAAGGGCCACGGCTGGTCGTGGAAAAAGTTTGAGAGGAAGGCAGGCGATTTCGCGACGGTAAATGTGGCGGCCGTCGTCATCCCTGACAGGCGCGGAACGGTTAAGAAGGCGTCCATAGCTGTTGGGGCTGTGAGCCCTGTTGCATACAGAGCCTCGGCCGCCGAGATAATGCTGAGGGGGAAGCGCCCTGATAGTGAGCTTTTGAGGAGGGCCGCTGAGGCTGCCGCTGAGCCGGCTAGTCCCATAAGCGATTTGAGGGGGTCGGCGGAATACAAGAAGTGGCTGACCACAGTTATGGTTAAGAGGGCTCTTGAGGAAGCTTTAAACAGGGCGGGAATCTCTGTGGAGGTGTCTAAGCATGCCTAGGCGCGTAGTCCGCAGAACCCGCTCAAGCATCACCCCAGAGACCCAGGCCCAGATACCCATCAAGGTTAAGATAAATGGCGTCGAGTACTCCCACACAGTTGAGCCCCGGCTCCTCCTAGTGCATTACATCAGGGACTTGGTCGGTTTGACGGGTACGCATGTGGGCTGTGATACCTCGCACTGCGGAGCCTGCACAGTTCTGGTTAAGGGCCTGTGGGGTGATGACTGGCTAGCGGTCAAGTCGTGCACCGTCCTGGCTGCGCAGGTTGACGGAAAGGAGGTGTTGACGATTGAGGGGCTGGCCAAGAACGGCGAGCTCCATCCACTTCAGAGGGCCTTCTGGGAGAACCATGGCCTGCAGTGTGGCTTCTGCACTCCAGGTATGATTATGGCGGCTCTAGGTTTGCTGCTCAGGAACCCCAACCCCACGAGAGAGGAGATCAAGTGGGGGATAAGCGGAAATCTCTGCAGATGCACCGGATACGTCAACATTATCAAGTCGATAGAGGCAGCGGCTAAAGAGATGCGGGAGAAGGGAGTAACAGTGTAGGCAGCAACAGCGAGTTTATCACCTACACCACTTTTCAGCCCGCGGCACACCTGAACCCACCCCCTTGTAGGAGGTTCACGTTTAATAAACAGCCTAGGCATTTCGCGACCTGAGCGTCTAGGATGGCTTTTGTCACAGACCTGATATCTCTGACAAAGCCGAAGATCACGCTACTCAACGTGGGCTCCGCTCTCTCTTGCTACATACTCGCGGAAGGAGGCTTAGAGGGTGCTGTGACCCTTTTCCTAGTAGGTTATCTCGCATCTGGCGGTGCCAGCGTCCTGAATAATTATCTCGACCGCGACATGGATGGGAGAATGAGAAGAACCGCTGCGAGACCGCTCCCGAGCGGAAGAGTCTCTGAAAAGACCGCGCTGTTCTTCGGCACGCTGCTCTCCGTGGCCTCAGTATCGCTGGCTACACTCTCGCTCAACCTCTTAACAGCGGCGATGATAGCTCTCGGAATAGCATCATACGTCATACTATACACAGCCATACTAAAGAGGAGAACCGACTGGAACATTGTCTTAGGAGGCGTCGCTGGGTCTTTCCCGCCACTCGCAGGTTGGGCGGCGGCCAGAAACGCCATAGGCCTAGAGGCCCTGCTTGTCGCGCTTCTGATATTTCTCTGGACCCCGGGCCACTTCTGGGCTCTCTCGATCAGGGCTGAGAAGGAGTACAGGTCTGCGGGCCTGCCTATGCTACCAGTTACGCGGGGCTTGGAGAAGGCTGTCTCAGCGATAGCGTTGTCCAACGCTCTAATGATAGGTGGGTGGGCGGCCCTGACGGCTACACTCAAGTCTCCGACAATATTCCTGCTTATCACGGCGCCTGTCACGATTCTCATAGCACTATACAGCGCTAGGCTGGCCAAGAACAGGGATAGAGAGGACTCGTGGAGACTCTTTAAAGCCTCGAGCCCGTGGCTCCTGTTCGTCCAATTGGGACTGATAGCCGTGAGGGTGTTTTAGGGCTTAAAGCGGCTTCTCGCCGCTCAGGGCCTCGACTCCCCTCGGGCTTTCAAGGTCCGTGACACGCTCCTCCGACGCCTTGACGGGTTTAGCCTCCTCTTTGATCCTTAGCTCTACGAGGACCTCATCCTTTCCATGCTTGATGTCGAAGCCGAACTTCTTACAAAGCCCTATCATCCTCGTGTTCTCAGGAAGCACGATGCCGTATATCGACTCCAACCCCTTATCCTGAGCTATCTCGATTATCATGTCCAACAGCTTGGTGCCCAAGCCCTTCCCCTGAAAATCGTCCGCGACAAGTACGGCGAACTCGCCCCTGTTTCTCTCAGGCTCGATGATGAGCCTGCCAACCCCGACGTTCCTCTTCCTCCCCCGGTCGCTATACTCGGCAATTATCGCGATCTCCCTATCATAGTCGATGTTACAGAACCTCACCAGCATCTCGTGAGTGACCTCTTTAATGACTTGGAAGAACCTGAACCTGCTTGACTCCTCGGACAGGCCCTTGATAAGCTCGTATTCAAGAGGCTCGTCCTCGGGCCTAATAGGCCTCAGCAGCACTTCTCGACCGTCCTTTAGCCGCCATGGCTTGATGTATTTCGTGGGGTAGGGCGATATTACCAGATGTCGGTGATGCTCAGAGGTGTATTTGGCCTCTGTGTCAAGCACGACTCTGAAGTCGACTGCATAGATCTGGTCTTCAGAGACGGCCAACGGGTTTATCTCAGCCTCCTTGATCTCGGGAAAGTCCACAACCATGTTTGAGAAACGCACAATTATTTCCTCCAGCTTCTTTATGTCTGCGGGCGGCCTATTCCTAAACCCGTTCAACAGGAGGTTGTAGATTTTTGTCTCCTCCATCAATCTGCGCGCAAGCACTTGGTTAAGCGGGGGCAGACCTATCGCGTAGTCCCTGATAGCCTCAGTCGCTATTCCGCCCGCGCCAAACATTATCACGGCCCCGAAGTCTCTGTCCCTAGTGGTTCCGAGTATCAACTCATAATTCACAGGCTTAACCATCTTCTGGACATATACTCCTTCAATCCGAGCCCCCGATGCCTTCGACCTAATATTCTCCATGAGCTTAAGATACTCCTGTTTCAGCTCTTCAGGCGACTCAATGTTTAACACAACTCCATTAACGTCAGTTTTGTGGATGATGTCTGGAGAGATTATCTTCAGGGCGACGGGGTAGCCTATCCTAGACGCCACGAACACCGCCTCCTCAAGCGAGGTCGCCATGTAGCCCTTCGGCCTCGGGATACCATAAGAGTCGAGAAACCTATCACACTTGTCTAGCGTAAGGATGGTATTGCCTTTGGCCAGCTCCTTCTTCAGCGAAATCTTCAAGAAATTCTTAGGAGGCGACGGGTCGATAAGCAGGTCCTCCGGAGTCTCGTAGAGTAGCTCCAGATTCCTCTTATACTTGTACATGTATGTGTAGGTCTTGACGGCCTCCTCCGGCGTGCTGTACGTTGGCACATCGTTCCTGTAGAATAGCTCTCTGGCCCTCCACACCTCGTCACCACCCATCCATACCGTCAGGATGGGCTTCGTCCTTCCACTCCTATTCACAATGTCTATGATCTCTTCTGCGAGCTCCACAGGCTTGGCTGCGCCCTGCGGAGTATAGATTATCACGATGCCGTCAACGTTGGGGTCTGCGAGGCATAGCCTGGTGGCTACGGAGTATCTGTTAACATCCGAGTCTCCCAGGACATCTATCGGGTTTCCTTGGCTCCAGTAGGGTGGGAGGACTTCGTTTAGCGCATCAATCGTCGACTTTGAGAGCTGCGCGATAACTCCCCCGTACTCTATCACCGCGTCAGCCGCTATCACTCCCGGGCCGCCGGCGTTCGTTATTATGGCTAGCCTAGGCCCCGCTGGCAGGTGTCTAGAATCGAGCACGCTCGCGCAGTTGAACAAGTCGTTAATTTCGTCAACCCTCACGACGCCGACGCGTCTAAAGGCTGCGCGATAGACATCGTAGCTCCCGGCCATTGAGCCTGTGTGGGAGCGCGCGGCCTTGGCTCCCGCAGGATATTTTCCAGCCTTCATGACGATTATCGGCTTATTCCTGGCGAATCCTCTCGCGGCGCTCATAAACCTCTTTGCGTCACCCACGCTCTCCATATAGATGAGAATACTCCTAGTGTATGGGTCTTGGCCCAAAAAGTCTATCAGGTCGCCGAAGCCGAGGTCGATCATAGAGCCGAGAGAGACAAACATGCTGAACCCTACATGAGCGTTGACGGCCCAGTCGAGTATTGCTGAGCCTAAGGCCCCGCTCTGGGAGATGAAGGCTATCTGCCCAATCTCAGGGTCCTTGAGCAGGAAGGTTGCGTTCAGCCCGATCGGCGGCCTGATAAATCCTAGACAGTTAGGGCCCAGAATCCGCAGACCATAATCCTCCTTCAGCCTCTTAATCTCTTCCTCCAGCCTTTCACCCTCCTCACCGGTCTCTCTGAACCCCGCCGAAACAATCACCACCCCCTCCACATCCGCTTTTCCACATTCCTCAACGACGTTTGGAACAGTCTTAGCGGGAGTAGCAATAACTGCCAAGTCAACATGCTCAGGAACCGCTCTAATCGAGGGATAGCATTTGAGACCTAACACGCCCTCCCTGTTGGGGTTTACCGGATAAATCACCCTGTCAACGCTTGACTTGAGAAGATTTTGAATCAGAGCGAGGCCCACACTACCCTCCCTGTCCGTGGCACCGATCAAAGCAACAACGGAGGGGTTAAACATACGGTCTAAACGGCTCAAAATATATCACACAAAAGAATAGTCAACACACCTTATAGCTCTATCTCCACCCCAGCAGCCGCCGCCAAACACCGCCCCCCCTTTCCCTTGCTATACGCGACTCACACACCGTGCTCCGGCCGGGATTTGAACCCGGGTCTCCGGCTCGAAAGGCCGGCATACTTGTCCGGGCTATACTACCGGAGCCCTGGTAGACTATCTTCCTCGCGCCTTCTTTTTAATGTTGAGATACGGGTGCGCGTATAGGGGCGGGTTGTGGTGTGTTAAATGATTTCAAAATATCTGGGGGATGATGTCGTTGATAGTGCTGCTTTGTTTGGATGGGGGGTGTTGGTGTTTTAGTCCAGCTCGGGCATCTCGCCCTCTTTCTTGCCCTTCTCCTCCTTCTTCTTGGAGGCAGCGACTACGTCGTCTATTCTTAGTATCATTGCGGTTGCCTCGAAGCTCGACTTTAGCGCCTGGGCCTTCACCTTGAACGGCTCAATCACTCCAAGAGAGATCATGTCCTCCACCTTGCCGTTGTATATGTTGATTCCGTAGTTCTGTCCTTTGTCCACATGCTTGCTTCTTAGTGTAGACATTATGTCGACTGGGTCTAGGCCGGCGTTCTCGGCCAGGGTCTTGGGTATGGCCTCGATGGCCTCTGCGAAGGCGATCATAGCGAGCTGCTCCTTCCCAGAATACTTTGACGCATTCTCCCTGATGTACTGTGCTAGCTCTGTCTCAACAGCGCCTCCGCCTGGGACGAATCTGTTATCGTCCACTATCGTTATCATGTTCATTAGGGCGTCGTTTAATGACCTCTCAGCCTCGTCGAGCTGCCTCTCCAGCCCAGCCCTCAGGAGTATCGAGACCGCCTTCGGGTTCTTGCAGCCCTCCACAAAGACCATCCTGTCCTCACCTATCTTCCTCTCCTCAACCAGAGCCGCTTCTCCCAAGTCCTTAGGCGATAGGTCCTCGAAGTTCGTGACTATCCTGCCGCCAGTAGCCTTCTCGAGCTTCTCCATATCGCTTCTCTTCACGCGCCTCACAGCCAGTATACCGGCCTTGGCCAAGAAGAACTGAGCCACATCATCGATTCCCTTCTGGCAGAAGACGACGTTTGCTCCGACCTGGACAACCTTGTCAACCATCTCCTTCAGAATCCTAGCCTCCTCGTCGAGGAACTCCTTTATCTTGAGCGGGTCTCTGATCCTTATCTCGGCGCTGAACTCTGTCTTCTCAATCTCGAAGGGCGCGTCTATAATCGCTATCTTCGCATTGGTTACGCGCTTTGGCATCCCAGGGTGCACTACCTCCTTGTCTATCACTACTCCCCTTATTAGCTGGGACTCCAGAATGCTCTTCCCCATCTTCTTTACAATCTGTATGTCGTCTTTATCGGCTCTGCGTTTACCATCGTATTCCTTGACGACTTTTAGGACTGCGTCGATGGCGATGTTTGAGATGTGGTCCATGCCGAAGCCGAGGGACTTGCTTCCGAGGCTGGTCTTCACTATCTTGAGGAGCGTACCCTTATCGTCCAGCTTAACCTCCGTCGCCACCTCATTGAGGCGCTTGAGGGCTAGGTCGAGCGCCTTCTTATAACCTGTGATGATTGTGCTGGGATGTATCTTCTGCTCTATGAGCTGCTCAGCCTTAGCTAGAAGCTCTCCGGCTATAACGACTGCGCTGGTGGTTCCATCGCCCACCGACTTGTCCTGAGTCTTGGCAACCTCTATGATCATCTTCGCGGCTGGGTGTTCCACATCCATCTTCTCGAGAATCGTTGCTCCGTCGTTGGTAACTATTACATCCCCGATCGTGTCTACGAGGATCTTGTCCATGCCCTTCGGGCCTAGAGTTGTCTTAACCATCTCGGCGATTATCTTGGCGGCTGTTATGTTGTTCCTCTGTGCGTTTCTTCCACGAGTCCTCGTTGTCCCCTCCCTTAGAATAAGAACTGGTTGACCTCCTAGAGCCATTTGTTATACACCGGATTCTATTGTCTAGACCCAAGATTTAAATCTAAACCCCCCATCAAAACGCGGCTCGACAAGTATTCCGCCCTAGCTGCTGGAGTAGATAAAAACTTAAACACATGCTAGTTTTCGGTAATCTTAAGGGCGATGGTGCTTCTGGGAGCTCATGTCTCTATATCAGGCTCTGTCGCTTATGCTGTTGAGAGGGCGAGAAGCCTCGAATGCACGACCTTCCAAATATTTACGCGGAATCCCCGGGGATGGGTGGCTAAGAAGCTGAGTAGTGAGGAGGCTGAGGAGTTTGTGAAGAATAAGAGGAGGGTCGGGTATGAGGTTGTCGTTGCGCATATGCCGTATCTACCGAATGTCGCTAGCCCCGAGCCTCTGAGTTGGAGGCGCTCCCTCAGAAGCCTCGTAGAGGAGCTAGAGAGATGCGAGATGCTGGAGCTCAACTATCTTGTCTGCCACATAGGAAGCCATATGGGGAGGGGTGTTGAGAAGGGAATATCACAGGTCGCCAAGGCTGTTAACTCTGCGCTGGAGAAAGTTGAGGCCAAGTGCATGATTCTTCTTGAGAACATGGCAGGACAGAAGAATAGTGTAGGCTCATATTTCCCTCACATCCAAGCGATACTCGAAAAGATAGAGGATAAGGACAGGGTCGGAGTCTGTCTTGACACCTGCCACCTCTACGCCGCAGGATACGACATCTCGACAGAGGAGGGGTTGAATGACACACTCGCCCAGTTCGAGAACTATGTTGGACTCAAGCTCCTCAAGCTCCTCCACCTAAACGACTCACGCGGCAAGCTGGGCAGCCACCTGGACAGGCACGAGCATATCGGGAGAGGATACATAGGCGAGGATGGCTTCAGACGCATAGTGACGCACAGTAAGCTGCGGGACCTTCCGATGATCTTGGAGACGCCTCAGGACGAGTATGGAGACTACGAGGTTGACTTGAAGATGGTTAGGAGATTGATTCAGCATGGTTAGTGGTGTAAGAGGAACCATCACCGCAATTATTAGGATCGGGGTCTCGCCGCTAGCTTTAAAGTTCGTCTTGGTTGGAGTTGCGTGCCTGCTTCTCGCCGAGGCGATTCTCTACCTGCTCGTCGATGTTTTAGGGTCCAACGCTCTTCTTGCAGGCGCGCTGTCCATCGAGATATCTGTGGTCGCCAATTTCATGATGAACGATTACTGGACATTCAGGGGGCAGAGGTCTTCAGATGGTTTTTTCACGCGGATGATCAAGTTCCACTTGACTAGGGTGTTGAGTATCGCCGTGAATTTCGGCGTCTACGGTTTTCTTGTCACCTTCATCGGCGTCAACCACTTGTTGGCCTATTTCTTGGCCACTGTTCTGGCCTTCTCGATAAACTTCTTGACCAGCGTTGTCTGGGTTTGGAGGGGTGTCCTCGGAGACTATATGGGCTCTGCTCAGAGAAGCGCCGCCCTCTCCACTATCGCGATCTCGGATTCGCTGTATCCCAGGTTTCTGAGGCCGCGGAGTATGAGGGAGACGTATGCGCGTGAGGGGGCCACGTGTTTTCGTGGATTGGTTGAGACGTAGGTGTAGGCTTCTTCGAGGCCTGTCTCGGTATGGGCTCTTATCTTTATTCTGCTTCTGTGTGTTGGGATTCCCTGATACTTGTCGAGTATTGCGAGGTCTTCGCCTCTGATGGTGTATAGCGCGCCTACCACGTAGCTTCCCCTGCTCTCCTCTATGCCCGCTATCCCGCCCCTCCACGCGGCAGAGTAGGTGTCGAAGACCAGCCTGTACCCCTCAAGCCTCGCCCTCCGCGGCCCATGCCACTCGCGGAGAATCCTCCTCATCACCTCCGGGTTAAGCGAGACATCATAAGCGAAATAGTTGACCGTCAATCCTACTCTATGAGGTGCTCAGGTTTTATTTAGAGAAATTGCGTAGAGTGTTGCTGGATGGCTGTAAGGGTCGTTGCACCTGCTAGGCTGCACTTGGGGTTCGCGTCTACTGGCCGCCTTCTCGCGCCTTGGGCCGGGATCGGCCTAGCGGTTGAGGAGCCTAAGACCGTTGTGGAGGCGGAGTTCTCCGGTGGCGGAGGAGTTCGCGTGGAGGGTGAGAGGGGGGGTGAGGCTGAGGAGGCGGCTAGAATTGTGGCAGGCTCTCTGGCCCCGTTAGTCGACAGAGGCCTAGCTTTGAGGGTCGTGGAGGCCCCTCCGCGCCATGTGGGTCTGGGCGCAACTACGCAGCTGGCCCTAGCCGTCCTTGAGGCTGTCTCCAGGCTTGCTGGCTCTGAGCCCCGGATAGAGTTGCTTGTGGATGCGGGGCTTGTGGGCGGATTCTCTTGGGTGGGTGTGGCCGCCTTCAAGTCCGGCGGATTCATCCTTGACCTAGGAGCGACTCCGTCGAGGAGGCGGTATGTCTCGCTCAGGTTTCCTGAAGACTGGGCTGTGGTGCTTGCGCGGCCCCCGGGGCGGCGGGGCCAGCCGCGTC
Source organism: Thermoproteota archaeon (assembly GCA_030550155.1). Classification (GTDB taxonomy): domain Archaea; phylum Thermoproteota; class Nitrososphaeria_A; order Caldarchaeales; family Calditenuaceae; genus HRBIN02. The sequence goes on along the minus strand of JAUQPZ010000009.1, from coordinate 31,621 downwards.
TGGGGGAGGCTGAGAAGCTTGGGGGGCTGGTCTATGGGGCTGAGGTTGAGCAGGGGCTTGTCGAGCTCCTGTTCAAGCAGATACTGCCCGCGGTTCTGGACCGCGACCTTGAGCTCTTCGGGAGCGGCCTCTCCAGATATCAGAGGCTTGTCGGCTCAGCCTTCAGCAGTCTCCAACACGGGGTCTTCAACCCTGACTCTGAGAAGCTTGTCGCGGCACTTGAGGCTGAGGGGCTTCTCGGCGTCGGCCAGTCGAGCTGGGGGCCGACCGTCTACGGGTTCTCCTCGAGTTTTAGGAGGGCTGAGGAGGCTGCGCGGATGCTTGCAGAAACCCTTGGATGCGTCTCGCTGGTGACTAGGGCCAATAACAGCGGCGCGAAGATTCAGAGGAATACGGTCTAAGGACTCAAATAATCTCGGAGGAGAAGCACCAGCAATAATCTTAAAGCGGCTCCCCCCACCACTTATTAGTGGAGAAGGGCTTTGGATTTCTCCCGCCTCGTCAGCTACTATGAGAGGCTTGAGGCCACCACGAAGCGGCTCGAGATGAGAGATATATTGACAGAGCTCTTCGCGGAGGCTGAGCCGAGGGAGGCTAGCAGAATAGCGTATCTTACTCTGGGTGAGCTCTATCCCGCCTACGTCGGTGTTGAGCTGGGTATGGCTGAGAAGCTGGCCATAAGAGCTTTGAAGATGGTTACCGGCATAGATGAGGGGAAGATTGAGGAGTCCCTGAGAAAGACGGGAGACCTCGGCCTCGTCGCCGAGAAGCTCCTATCCTCAAAGAAGACCCAGATGACGCTGAGCCTCGAGCCTCTAACCGTTGAGAGGGTTTACAGCCAGCTGGAGAGAATCGCGAAGTTCACAGGCGAGGGGGCTATGGAGATGAAGGTCAAGACTCTTTCGGGCCTCCTCGCGCAGGCCTCGCCAAAGGAGGCCAAGTACCTCATCAGGCTAGTGACGGGGAATATGAGAATGGGTGTCGCGGATATGACGCTCATAGACGCTTTAGCCGCGTTGAAAGGAGGTGGTAAGGAGGAGATCGAGCGCGCCTATAACCTCTGCTCAGACATAGGGCTGGTGGCCTCGACCGTGAAGGAGCATGGCGTTGAGGGGGTCGCGAAGATCGGGTTGAGAGTCGGGATTCCTGTCAGGCCGATGCTTGCCGAGAGGCTCACATCTGCCCAGGAGATTCTGGAGAAGCTTGGAAACACGGGATTCGCTGAATACAAATACGACGGTGAGAGGATGCAGATTCACAAGGCGGATTCAGAGCTGATGATCTTCTCGAGGAGGCAGGAGAATATAACTTCACAGTTCCCGGATGTTGTGGAGATGTGTAGAAGAGGTTTAGCGGCTAGGGAGGCGATAGTTGAGTGCGAGGCCGTCGCATACGACCCTGAGACGGGAGACATGCTTCCTTTTCAGGAGCTGATGCACAGGCGGAGAAAATACGATGTTGAGAAGGCGGCCCAGCTCTACCCCGTCAGCCTCTTCTTCTTCGACGCCCTCTACATTGACGGCGAGCCGCTCATAGACCTACCACTACTTGAGAGGAGGAAAAGGCTCTCACAAGTCTTAGAGTCCTCGGACAACTTTAGGCTAACAGAGGGCATCATGGTCTCTGACCCAGACTCCCTGGACAGGTTCATGCTGAAGGCCGTGGAGGAAGGATGCGAGGGCGTCATGGTCAAGGATATCTCGCCAAAGTCGATCTACAGGGCTGGTGCGAGGGGCTGGCTCTGGATCAAGTATAAGCGGAGCTATGTCTCGAAGCTCACCGATACTCTGGACCTGGTCGTTGTGGGTGCATTCTACGGTAAGGGGAGGAGGAGCGGGAGAATCGGGACGTTGCTCATGGCGGTCTACGACGACGAGGCCGACGTCTTTAGGACGGTTTGCAAAGTAGGGACAGGCTTCAAGGACGAAGACCTAGAACACCTCACACAGACACTCACACCGCTAGCCCAGAAGCAGAAGCCAGCCCGCGTAGAGTCGATAATGGAGCCAGACATCTGGACCAGGCCCGAGATGGTGTTGGAGATTGTCGGCGACGAGATCACGCTCAGCCCTATCCACACCTGCGGCTGGGGGGCAATCAGGAGCGACGCAGGACTCGCGGTCAGGTTCCCCAGGTTCACGGGCAGATACAGGAGCGACAAGTCCCCGGAGGACGCGACGACCGTGAACGAGATAATAGAATTGTATAAGTCCCAGCTCAAGGTCATAGCTGGTGGAGGGGAGGGTGAGCCCACCTGAGTGGTGAGGATCAGCAGGAGAAGGCGCGGCAGCTCGCCGAGATTAAGGCCTGGATCGAGCGGAGGATTATCGAGCTAAACCAGGAGCTAGACATGCTCAAGAGGGTGGGAAGCTATGTGGACGAGCTCTTGACCCAGCTCAGTTTCAGGAAGGCTGACACCCTGGCCAAGAGAACCGAGCAGCCCGCACCCCCGCCCCAGCCAGCCCAGGCCGAGAAACCCACCGTCCGCTCCGTCAGAAGCAGGACCGGCGCAAACCTAGCAACCGTGAGCTACACTAGAGACGAGGTCAGATTCCAGATAAGCCCCGGCGTAGAGCTCAGAAGCGAGGACAAGCCCTTCACATCCTTCCTGCTTAGGAAGGTCCTTGACCAGATGGCTGAAGAGGATAAGAAGAGGGCTGAGGCGGGGGAAATCGACGCCGAGAGGGCTCTGAGCTACGAGATCGTTTATGACGGTGAACGGGTGAAGGAGATCCTTGTGAGGAACTATAGAGAGGACTCCAGGCTTAGGGAGCTGATAAGCTCGGTCAGATGGACTCTCGAGACGGTATCCTCCCGATAATATACCCTCGCGATACTGCGTGGGTGTGGGAGTAATCCTTATCTGAGCCCGGCACACAGGTTGGGACAGAACAGGCTGATGAAGGCCATATATCTAGTAGGGCTAGTATCGCTAGCAGCCCTCGCCTGGATACTCGTACAGACACCGTCCGCCGAGGCGGCGTTAGGAACAATAACCGTAACAGTCCAAGACTATCAGGGAAACCCTCTACCAGACGCATATGTCTGCCTCGAAAACGCCACAAGATGCTACCAAGCCAGGACCGACGGCAACGGAAGAGCGACATTCAGCAATATGAGACTACTTGACACATACAGGTTAAACGTCACGTATCTCGGCATCAAGAACGTGCGTGTATTCGAGAACTGGAACTATAGCAACCCCGCCCATCCCAAGACATTCAGGACAGGCGTCTTCAACGTGAGGATTTGTGTGCGGTCGAGCGGGGGCATCCAGCCCATACAGGGCGCCAGCCTCGAGATCAGGTCCACATTAACTGATCCTGACGTGAATCTTGAGCAGACCACGGGAGCCGATGGCTGTGCAACATTTCCCCGGCTTCCCGGCAACGGGACACTATACACCTACAACGCCACATTCAATCACCAGGTCTTCGGAGTTCGCATAGCTACTGGGGAGACTAACCTGAACCTAGACGTAAACAGCTTTGACGACAACTTGATTGACCTCCCGCTTTACAGGCTTAGGCTCACGCTCAGGGATAGGGCTGACAGGCCTGTGCAGGGTCTGGAGACGAGGCTCTGGAGAGGAGAAAAGTCCGGCAGCCCGCAGATGACGGCCTCAAGCGACTCCTCGGGCGTCGTTGTCTTCAGCCTCCTCCCCGAGGGCCGATACATCTACGACGTCGTCTATAAGGGTGACGTATTATTCACCGTCCCCTCGCCCGAGAACATCAACAGCAACAGGGACAGGCCACCCGTCAAGCTTCCATTAACACGCCTCTCGGTAGAGGTCTACGACCTCAAGAATAAACCCCTATCATCGTACACCGCGCCAAGCTACGAGCTAGCCGCCAGGCTCTACGCGGACGCAAACTTATACTTCGAGGCGAGGGAGAGGGGAGGGGTCATAAGCGTCGGATACGTATACGATGAAAGGGACTACCGCCTAATACTGCTCTTCGAAGGTCAAGAGGTCTTCTCTGGAATACTCCGCTCGGACGATATCAAGACGGGCACAGTTAGGGTTCAGGCCAGGTTCGGCGACTTCAGCTTATCACTTGATAGCTCAGGCTTCTTCGGTACACTCCCGCGCATACTTCAGAGGGCCAGCATCAGGCTCGAGGCTGGAAACTATAGGGTGGAGGAGAGGCTGGGCGGGGAGGGCGTAATTCTCCTCCGAGACAAGCCCCTCGTAAAATACTCCTACACAATATTGCTCGACGGAGTAAACATAGGTTCAGGCGAGATAACGCCAGCCCACGGCGAGCCCAGACAACTCAGGCCCAAACCCTACAGGGTCTCAGCCCTCGCCGTCTCACTAGACGACAAGCCGATCGCCGGCAGCCTCAAGCTCATCTACGGCGGCGAAAGCATCGGGACAGTAAACCTCCCCAGAGAGGGAGCCTCGATAGAGGGCCTCCTTAAACTCTCCTACAGCTACTCCTTCACATACATGGATGTCGAGGTTGCTAGGGGTGAGGTCAGACCTGAAGAGGTGGAGGCAGGCCTCCTCAACATCAGGGCATCGGTCGCCGATGTCAAGGCAAAGCTCCTCGACAACACCGGCGAGGAGAGTCTCGCCGGCGCAATAGCTGCGCTGTCCGTCGCATCCTACAGGCAGGAGGGGCTCGCCGACGAGGAAGGGGTAGTATCCTTCTCAGACGCGCCTCTCACCACCGCGACGCTCTCAATCCACTACCAGGGGATAAGAGTCTACTCAAGCCCCGTCACCTACTCGCCCGAGCAGAGGCTACTGGAGATTCGCGGCACAGGGGTTTACACAATCTCATTCACGGTCTTGGACGGTGAGGGAGAGCCGCTCACGGACACCATCTTCAAGATGAACGTGGGCTCGCTATCCGTGGCCAGGACCATGAAAGACGACAACGTCCTCACTCTTAAGCTCGTGCCGAACGGAACCCTCTCACTATCTCTGGAATACATGGGCGTAAACGTCTTCACAGGCTCCCACCGCCCACTCAGGAACGGCGAGAACGTCGAGATCACCGCCAAAGTCTATCCTCTGAGACTTGAGGTATATTTCCACGGCAGCGCGGGAAAAGATCTTCTAGACGGGGCTAGGCTCCATGTGGACTTGGAGGGCCGCAGGCTGGCGACGCTCGAGGCGCGGCGTGGCGTGGCAGAGGCTCGGCTCCCCGCCGGAAACTATCTCGTCCTAGCAGAGTATAAGGGCTCCGCGGTGGCGGACAGAGTCTTGGCTCTAACCGGCTCTCAGAAGATAGTTATCGAGACCTCGGTGTTCGGTGTCTCCCTAAAAGTGCTGAAACTCAACGGCTCGCCCGCCGCGAACCTATCCCTCAGGCTGGTGAAGGAGGGTGATGGGGAGACACTCGAGGGGCTGACCACAGACGAGGCCGGCTCCGCCTCCACGTTACTCCCCACAGGAATCTACAGGGTGGTTTACGGCGAGGGTGAGAGAATGGTCGCGGTGAGGCTGCCTGTCAACACCGTCTCCAGCTATACACTCCTATACGGCGAGACGTGGTCAAACTATCTCTACCCGCTTATCGCCGCGCCGGCGCTGGGCGCGGTATCTATATATTGTCTCTACAGCTCCTTCAGGCTAAAATCTCAAGCAAGACGGTCTAGAACCCTGGCGGAAGAGGGGAAGGGAGTTCGGGAATGGGCTCGGAGGGGCAGGGAGAGGCTGAGAAAAAACGTCTAGCCCGAGGCCACAGACTGGCAAGGTCCCTGATACCGGTCATCATCGCGGTCGCCGCAGCGATCTCGGCCTACTTTCTGCTGGGAATCGTGATGGGCACCGATACGCCGCTGGTCGTAGTTCCCACAGGCAGCATGAGACCCGTCATAGAGGTTGGCGACATACTCCTAATCCAGGGCGTGAAACCTGAAGAGATAATAGCGGACCCCGTGAGAGGGGATGTTATAGTTTTCTGGCAGCCGGGAGGAAGTGTCAGGATAGTCCACAGAGCCATCGCGAGGAGCGAATACGGCATAGTCACGAAGGGCGACGCGAACTCTTACCCCGACATCTTCTCCCCAGTCCCTTACAGCCTAGTCATAGGGAAGTGGACGGGCCTCAAGATACCGGCCTGGACGGGTATAGGGTTCCTCGCACTCATCCTGAGAGGAGAGCTCTATCAGCCCCTAGGCCTGATAATATGGACAGTAATCATACTTGTCAACATCCTCCTAATAGCTAGAGAGATATTCTCCACTCCAGGGAAGCGAGCCTCCGCCTAACTGCCCCAGCCAAGGACCCGAGAACCCCTGCGCCGCCGGCAAGACGCTCTGCCTCCTCTACCAAAGCCCTCGCCTCAAGCCAGAGGCGGGAAGCCTCCTCCCCCCTATTCATGGAGAGGAAAGGCTCAACCCTCGAAAGACTCACGGAGGCCTCAACGAGGAGCGATGCAGGGCGGGAGAACGGCCTCTGGGGCCTAGGCCTAAACCTGAAGGCGACTGGTCTGCAGCGGGCCTGTAGCCATACATCATCCCTCAGCTCCTCAACCACGAAGAACTCTACCGCCGCATAGGCCTCGCAGAGGACAGGGGCCTCCACAGCCTCGCCGACACCGAAGCTCATAGAAACGACGCCTAGGTCGAGCGCCGCCTCCACGATGAACTCGGGAGCCGCGACGTTCACCACACCGCATCTGGTCCTCGAGAGGTTCCGGGCCGTCTGGGATGATACATGCGGCCTCAAGATAATTGTTGAGGCGTTCTCGAAGAACCTGCAGCCCATGGCCGCCGCGTGGGGTGAGCCGTCATCGCTGAAAGTGGTTACGACAACCTCGTAGAGAGCACCCTCATCCAGCTCCAAGGCCTCTGAGAGGCTTGAGAGGGGGGCGCCAACCCAGCCGGAGACACAGGGCCCGTGCAAGACAGACATTATGATTGCTCCAGCCAACATAAAGGCTAGCCTGGACAACGATTTAATAGACAGCTACGCCGATTAGGGGATGTGCAGTCCAACGAGCAGGTCTACCATGTGGCCAGCGGCGCCGCGGACATAGAGCGGATACTTCTATCCGACGACACGGCCTCCAGGGCGAACATAATACTTAAGGATGCCAAACTCCTCCTCGGACGCGAGGGCACCTACATCAGGGTTGTCGGCACGGAAGAGCAGCTCAGACGCGTAGGCGAGCTCTTGAAGGATAAGGCGAGACTGGTCGAGGGAGAAGAGCTCAACCAAGTCCTCGCAAAGATAAGGGAGGAGGATGAGCGGGCCCTCTCAGGCTTCGGAAGCATCTTCACAGAGTAACCCAAAAATTAAATCCACCCACCACGCGAGACAATACGAGGAGAGCGGGGGTAGCCAAGCCTGGCCAAAGGCGGCGGCCTCAAGATCTACCCCGCAAGAGGAGCCAGCCGCTCCCGCAGGGGTTCGTGGGTTCGAATCCCACCCCCCGCACATCTACTCGTCTTCTATTTTTACTGATAATTGATTAGAAAAGAAAATTGTGAAAAATTAGGAGGAGAGGCTCTGAGGCAGGAGAATTTTCTCTAGCATCATGAATGAATGCTTGAGATGCTCGTGAAGCTCCCGAGGGGCATCTAGCACGTTGAGCATGCTTGATGCGGGCTCATAGACTGGGCCGCCAAACGACCGAGAGGCTAGTCTTGGCCTTCTTTTACATCACTAAAGATTTATCGCAGCACGGGTCTATGGAATAAGGTTTATAGTTTGCGAGATATTCGATTTGCTAATGGCTGACCCTACGTATCTCATGGTGGCCGCTATCGGGTTACTGCACGGGCTGGAGCCCGGGCATGGGTGGCCCGTAGCTTTGCTCTACGCCTCAAAGCACTCAGGACGAATGTTTAGAGCGTTCATCAGCAGCTCCATAATCTCCTTTTTTCACCTGATTTCCTCGCTGGCTGTAGTCGCAGCCTATATAATATTAAAAACATTCGTCTCCTTCACCATACCGTATGTAAACTATATCGCCGGAGCAGTTCTGCTTATTCTCGGAGTTAGATTTCTCCTTGAGAAAAGCCATGAAGAACAACACGGGCACTTTCACGAAGATTTTGCGGGAGGCTGGCACACACATGAACACGTGCACTCAGATGGGACGAGACACAGCCATCTGCACTACCATCCAAAAAGAGTGGAGCTCAGCTTATCAGGTATTGCCGCGTTCGCGTTCATCCTCGGATTCGCCCACGAAGAAGAGTTTGCACTCTTAGCCCTAGCAGTTGGTGGGATTGATCCACTCGGCCTCATGTTAATATATGCGTTAGCAGTCGCTGGGGGGTTGATTGGGATAACGTTGGCCGCTATCACTGTGTACGGGAAGGTGGAGCGCTCACTCAAAAGGCATGGACACCTGCTCCCTAAACTGAGCGGGGCCGTCCTCATAATAGCTGCTCTTAGTTTCTTCTTGGGCTTAAGATAGTTACACGAAGAAGCTTGAATCCCGGATTATGGGGATTAACGGTAACATCTCGCTCTCCATCCAGCGCGAGACTTTATACCGCCTAGGCGCCTTTAATGACTTCTCTCCACAGTCCCAAGTCACCATGCCTCCATAGTTTGTGTCTATAATTTCTGAGCCGAAGATCTAGTCATTATATGCCGTGAACGAGCCGCCCTCATTCCGATAGCTTATATTAAAATTTTTTGAATACTTAATGGTTAATGTCTAAAGAAACTATTAAATAACTCCTCGGCGAGCAGTCTTAAATAAATGTGGAACACAGCGAGAACTGTCTTAACGGTAGTCATAATTGCGGTTTTGGCAATCGGTTTAGTCGTGGATGTCGCTGAAGCAGCTCGTCGCCCCCGGCCGACGAGGACGCGCACCTCCTCATACACCACGGTAACATCGACATCAACCACGAGGACATTTACGACTACATCCTCGACCACTAGCACGGCTGGCTACTCAGACACTTTCCCAGCCGTTAACCAAGCAATCCTGGGGACCTGCCCTCCGGAGGTTCACGACAGGTATTTCGTCATCGGGCCGGATGGTAGAAAGTATAGGACGTGGCATCCCGTAACTGTTCCAATAGACCCGAGTAATCCAGCAAGAGGCACATGCACATTCGCCCACGAGCATGGAGATAATCCCGTTCAAGGGAGTTTCAGGGACTTGCCGGCCTTCGGCTATGCAGCTAAGATTGCCGGCATGGTTGAGGAGATAGCGGCCCACGCGGGATTCAAGATCTTCTATAAGCCTAGGACAGGCGATGGGCTTGGTAATAACGCGGAGTGGCGCATAGTTGTTCATCAAGGAACGGCGGGGGCTCGTCGGCTCGTCCAATCACTTCACAGCATCCAGATAGACATAGTTGACTCTGCCGGGAGGGTAACAAAAGTAAACCTGATGGCTCCGACAGGAAACCTGAACCCGAAATGCGGCCCCCGAGTAGGCGACAGAATAGTACCTGATGAGGAGTGTGTCTCGAGGGGACTGTTTTACGAGGTCTGGTACTTCTCTGTACGTGTCGGGTCAGGGAACATTCACGGGGCAAGGTTCTTCGCGGCGCCTGGAATAGGTGTTTACAACCCTATGACCTACATGAAGGTAGGTGATCTCTCACGGGTTTACCCGATATGTGGTGTCGTTGAGGGGCTTCCATTCGGAGACCCGCGGAGCTTCTTCCTCGGCAACCAGAGGTCGGTTGAGCATCCTGACTTCGGCTGGGGGAATCCAGGCCCTTCAAGCTTCTGGACGGACGCATACGGAAATGAGGCCACCTCAGGCTGTGACGCGACGAGATGCATAAGGCAGACCGTCCCGTCAAACTATTATGCTTGGTTCGATGACGACTCAGTCTACGACTGGCCGTGGATAGACCTACCCCTAGGAGCGCCAGGAGGCAACTAGTTTCTGCTATTATCACCTCTATGCTATGACGGGGTGGAGGGTGGCTGCCAGCATGGAACATAAGAGCGGCGCGGTTGAATCTATAGGAGTTAAGTTGGATGGTAGTTTATTTAATTTGGAGAATTATACATAGCTTATAGATTACACCTCCTCAAAATATCTCGATTCTGGGAGTCGTTGTAACTCCTCGCAGAGCGGGTGAGCAGGACGGTTCACGGTTGATGTCTTCCGCGTAATGTCTATAAGAAGCGCTTTATGCCTCTTTTGTTGGATGTGCGGGGTGCCCCGGTAGCTCAGCTGGGAGAGCGCCCGGCTGAAGACCGGGAAGTCGCCGGTTCGAGTCCGGCCCGGGGCATATCTCTTAGGAAGGGGCGCGGCAGGTAGCTTCAATGATAATTAGTGGCTTATCTCGGAGAGACTGTTCACGTGGGAGCGGCGCGTCTGGGCAGGGTGTCGGTAACGCAGTGCTTGTTTAATAGGAATCTAAATATTATTGGGCGGTTTCCCGTGGTTGGGATTTGAGGTATATTGAGCTTGGTAGGAGTGGGTTGAGGGTTTCGAAGATTGGGTTAGGGACTTGGCAGATTGGGTCGTCTGAGTGGGGGTGGAATCGGGGTTATAGCATTGATGAGGTCATAAAAGCCATTGTTAGGTCTCACGAGCTCGGGGTCAACTTCATCGATACCGCCGAGATCTATGGGGGTGGTGTCTCTGAGGAGGTTGTGGGCAGAGCTGTCCGCGAATTCAGGGACGAGGTTGTCATCGCGACCAAAGTCTGGCCCACGCACGCGACCTATGATGGAGTTTTGAAGGCCTGTGAGAGAAGCCTCAGGCGCTTAGGTGTTGACGTTATAGACCTCTACCAGGTTCACTGGCCGAACCCGCTGATACCGCTCTCCTCGACGATGAGGGCTATGGAGAGGCTCGTGGAGCAGGGAAAGGTGAGGACTATCGGTGTAAGTAATTTTTCTGCGGGCATGTTGAGGAGGGCGCAGGAGTGTCTCAAGAAGGAGGAGATAGTCTCTGACCAAGTGAAGTATAATCTGGTGGAGAGGGGCGTCGAGAGGGAGCTTCTCCCCTACTGCGAGAGAGAAGGGGTCGCGCTGATAGCGTATAGCCCCTTAGCCCAAGGATTTTTGACGGCGCGTTATAACGTCTCCAACAGGCCGAGGGATTTCGTGAGGAGGCTAAACCCACTCTTCGACCCTTCAGTGATGAGGAGGGCCGGGCCCCTGATGGAGCTTCTAAGGGAGGTTGCTTCTAGGCATGGCGCGGAGCCGGGGCAGATAGCCCTGGCATGGCTGATTAAGAGGGAGCGCGTAGTTGCTATTCCGGGTGCGAAGAGGGCTGAGCAGGTAGAGTCGAACGCTGGTGCAGCGGAGCTGGAGCTAAGCGAGGAGGAGTGGGCGGCGCTCTCAGAGGCCGCGTCGAGGATAGACGTCGGGTTGTGGCCGCTTCTTAAGACGCCTTTAAGGCTCTTGGGTATATAAGTTCTGGGACTCTCTGGGTGAAGAGTAAAGTTTAGGCCGCCACAACATGGTGGGTAGAGATGCTTACCGAGGCTCAGAGCATCCATCTCAGCCCTCATACTACACTGGTCCTGAAAGGGCCGGCCTCTGCCCGAATTTTAGAGGGAAGAGTCGAGGTCTTCGGCTACAGCCCTGGACAGAAGGAGAGGATTATTGCGAGGCCGTGGCGTTCCCTCCCGCTCTACTCCGATGGCGGCGCGGTGGTTGAGGTCCTCATGGGCACGGGTGGAAGTGTTGAGACTGTGGAAGGCAACACGATTCCTAGCGAATGGACAGATGTGGTCACAAACCTCGGAGAAAGTTTTCGCGTAATGGTCGTCGGAGGAGTTGACACGGGTAAGACCTCTCTCCTAACTTATCTCTACAACAGGCTCGTGCCCAAAGGAGGGACAACTATAGTCGACCTAGATGTAGGCCAGTCGGAGATCTGCCCACCCACAACTATGGCCGTGGCCACAGGCACTAGGCCCTCCCCCACGTTCTCATCGTTTAAGCCAGCCACAATATACCCATATGGCTACACCTCTCCCTCCTACGCAATAAGACACTCTTTGAAAACCGTCACAGAACTCGCATCAAGTATAGAGAGCGCGGGCAGAGTACTTATCAACACGGACGGCTGGATAGACCACGAGCGGGCAAGAGAGTATAAGTCACAGCTCATCAAGATTTTCAAGCCGAGCCACGTCGTACTCATAGGAGTCGGCAACCCTGGAGAGATGGTTGAGTCGGCGTTGGAGGTTGGTGCCAAGGTCTTCAATCTCCCGGGGCCTGGAACCGTCTTGAGGAGGGACCAAGAGGCTAGAAAGCAGATCAGGGAGATGAATTATACTCGGTTTCTGCGCGGAGCTAGGCTTGTATCAACGCCTAGGAGGTGGCTTAAAGCCACGCCGCTGCTCTCGGCTTCTATATCGATTGAGGATTACTTGGGGGCTGTTGTTAAGGAGTTGGAGGAGGCGGGAGTTGAGAGGGCGCCGCTCATCGAGGGAGTTGATATGTCGGAGGCCGGACTGGGCATACTCTCCTATATTAACAGCCAGGGTAGGAGGGCCCATAGCCTTGCACTCTTCATAGGGATTGACGGCAAGGGCCTAGCTAGGATATATACGCCGCATGAGGGGCCGATACAGGAGCTAGAGGTCGGCGCTCTCGTTCTCTCTACAAGCTTCAAAGAGGTCTTCACGTATCTACCACCCATAGAGTAGGAGAGCAGAAGCGCGTATGTGTCATATTATATATAGCGAGTCATGAGAATCTTTATGTGCGATAAGGTGAGCCCTATTTGGCGCGTCTAGCAATAAAAGGTGGTAACCCCTCCGCTAAGGACTTGTTCAGGCTTGTGCCCCCGTGGCCGGCCTTCGGCGAGAAGGAGAAGCGAGCTTTGATCGAGGTTTTGGAGAGTAGGAGGTGGTGTAGAATCTATTCGGGCTCTAGGGCAGAGCTTTTCGAGTCATCTTTCGCCGAGTATCACCACGCAAAACACGGGATAGCGGTCGCGAACGGCACTGTCGCGCTGGAGCTTGCTTTGAAGACCGTTGGAGTTAGGCAGGGCGACAAGGTTATAGTCCCGGCCGTCACCTTCATAGCCTCGGCCTCAGCCGCAACTGAGCTCGGAGCAGTCCCGGTGTTTGCAGACATCGACCCTGAGACTGGGAACATCTCTCCGCGCTCTGTTAGAGAGATTCTTGAGCGGGAGGACGGTGTCAGAGCTGTTGTGGCTGTCCACTATGGAGGCAACCCTGTTAACTTCGACGAGCTGAAGCCTATAATGGCCAAGAATGGAGTGAAGCTGGTTGAGGACTGCGCCCACGCTCACGGCTCTGAGTGGAGGGGCAGGCGGGTCGGAGCAATAGGCGATATGGGTGGATTCTCATTCCAAGAAAGTAAATCACTCACCGCGGGCGAAGGTGGCATAGTCCTAACGGACAACGACGAATATGCGGCCAAGGCTAGGCTGATACATAACATAGGCAGGGTTTTGGGAAGGCCGGGTTATGAACACTACATCCTCAGCTCAAACTATAGGATGACAGAGTTCCAAGCGGCTATCCTCCTAGCCAAGCTTGACGAGCTGAAAGAGCAGGTTGAGAAGAAGCATAGGAACGGAGAGTATCTTGCTGACCGTTTGAGGAGGATTGGGGGAGTTGAGCCTCAGAAGATGGAGTCCGGCGTGACCAAGAGAGGCTACTACTACTTCATCTTCAGATATGATCAGGAGGAGTTTGGAGGCGTCCCGAAAGGGAAGTTCATAAGTGCCTTGAGGGCCGAGGGTGTTCCCGCCGACGTGGGCTATGGCATGCCTCTATACAGGCAGAAAGCCTTCAGCCGCGACGCATTCCTAGAAGTCATGCCGCCTGGAACAAAATATCCCGGATACGACGGCATGTATCTACCGGGTGCAGAGGAGTTTACTAAGAGGGAGGTTACGCTTCTACACTATGTTTTGCTGGCGGAGAGGGAGGCCTTGGACATGATAGCCGCCGCCATAGAGAAGATTAAAGAGAACATAGGGGAGCTAAAGGATTAAGGTGATTCTGTCTGACGGAAGTCAAGCTGGAGAAAGTGAGTAAGCTTTTCGGCGAGACAAAAGCAGTTGACAACGTAGATCTTCAGGTTAATGACGGCGAGTTCATGGTTCTGCTGGGCCCCTCGGGGTGCGGGAAGACCACGACTCTCAGACTCATCGCCGGGCTCGAGAAGCCTACCAGCGGCCTGATACTCTTCGACGACATGGTCGTAAACGACCTAGAGCCTAAGGACAGACGCATCGCGATGGTTTTCCAAGACTACGCGTTGTACCCTCACATGAAAGTGTTTGACAACATGGCTCTGAATCTACAGGTACGCGGGCTGTCGCGGGAAGAGATAAGGAGGAAAGTCTGGGAGACCGCTGAGCTATTAGGGATTAAGCACCTCCTAGAGAGGAAGCCGGCCCAGCTGAGCGGCGGAGAACAGCAGCGGGTAGCTCTCGGGCGGGCCATCGTTAGGGAGCCGTCGGTTTTCCTAATGGATGAGCCACTATCCAACCTAGACGCAGCACTGAGGGCTAAGATGCGTGGAGAGCTTAAAAAACTCCAAGAACGCCTGAAGACTACGACGATCTACGTAACTCACGACCAGATCGAGGCGATGGTGATGGCAAATAGGATAGCGGTAATGAGGAGTGGGCGAGTCCAGCAGATAGGGTCGCCTCAAGAAATATACAACAGGCCGGCCAACAGATTTGTGGCTGAATTCGTCGGAAGCCCGAAGATGAACATATTTGAGGCCACGCTGATAATCGATGAGAGTCCTCGACTAAGTACCGGGAGCTTTGATATCAGTTTACCAGCGTCGATTGTTAAGCTGATGGGGGAAAGCAACTCTGGCACGGAGTTACTAGTAGGAGTTAGGCCTGAGGACGTTCTTGTTTCTACGACCAGCGATAAGGACTACATAGAATCAACAATCTACTTAGTCGAGGATGTGGGGAACCTCTCATTCGTTACACTTCAAGCCGGTGACGTGCTTATCGTGGCTCAGGCCCCACCGTCAGTGGGACTGAAGGTTGGAGAAAAGGCCTACTTTAAACTACTTGCCGAAAAGCTGCACATATTTGATAAAAAGACTGAGAAGCTGATAATTTAGCGCCCGAACGCCATGAAAGCGACTCCCTTACGAATCCTCTCAGCGAAGACCAGGTAGAGGACGATTGTAGGTATCGCGGAGATCAGAACAGCCGCGCTCTGAGCCACGTAGTCATTTCCGTATCTTCCGGTTGTGAAGTTTAACAGGTTTATCGGGACCGTGAAATTGCTCGGTGAGCGTAGGAAGATGAATGCGAAGAGGAAGTCGTTCCAGATGCCGATGAACATTATTATTGCTACGGTCAGGATTGTTGGAAGAGCGAGGGGCATCATTATCTTCTGATACATGGCGTATTTTGATAATCCGTCAACTCGTGCGGAGTCTTGTAAGCTGCTGGGTATGGAGACGAAGAACGCCTTCATGAAGAGGACTGCGAATGGAAGATTCCACCCTACATACGAGAGGATGAGCCCGAGATGAGAGTCAACCAGCCCCATATCCCTCAATAGAAGTAGCAACGGCACAAGGACCGCGTGAGGAGCTATGAAGAATCCAGCTATGAGGAGGTTGGTCACTATGCCCCTAAACCGGAATTCGAGACGCGAGGTTGCAAACGCAGCCATTGGCGCGATGACCGATATCAGAAATACGGAGCTTAGAGAGACTATCAGGCTGTTGATCACAGCTGTCCCCATGTTACCCCTGTCCAGTGCCTTGAAGAAATTCTCAAATGTGGGGTTGGAGGGTAGCCCCCAAGGGTCGAGGAAGAGCTCCCTGTTTGTTTTGAGGGCCGTGATGAGCGTCCATAGCAGAGGATAGATCATTATAATTGATATCAAGGTCAAGACTATGGCGAGTGCAAACAGCTTTGCGCGCCTTCTGAAAATTCTTCCTTTAGGTAGCTCCACGCCTTCTTCACCTCGTCAGCCTCGAGCGCGTAAACTTGATGAGTAGCTGAACTATGACGAAGCTAAATATGAATACTGTTACTCCGATAGCCGACCCGTATCCGGGCTCTGAGGCCCTGAAGGCGGCCCTGTAGAGCCAAGTCGTCGTCACGTGAGTGCTGTCGCTCGGCCCTCCCTGCGTCATGACCCAGATAAGGTCGAAGAACTTAAACGCGCCAGCTATATCTATAATCACAAGAACAACTATCAACTCTTTGAGGAGCGGCAGAGTTATCTTTCTGAACTCCTGAAAACCGGAGAGCCCGTCTATTCTTGCTGACTCAAATATGCTCGGTGGGATGCTTCTTAGAGTCGCGATGGTCATAGTGGTCGTTAACCCTATGTAAATCCAGTTTACGGTGCCGAAGATAGCTATGAGAGCCGTGTTTATGTCGCCGAGCCAAGGCCTTGCCAAGAAACCTAGGCCGACTGCTCTCAAGAAAACGTTGACGGAGCCGAAGTATGGGTTATACATCCAGGTCCAGATGAGTGAGACTGCGACGGATGAGACGACATAAGGTAGAAAGATTATCGCCCAGAATAACCCTCCCACGCGCCTATATCTGAGAATTATCGTGGCGAGGGCTACGCCTATCGGAATCTGTATAGCCGAGGACTGCCCAGCAAGTAGAATGACGTTGAGAAGTGAGCGGAGATATACTTGGTCGTTGAGGAACATTCTCGTGAAGTTATCCAGCCCAACAAAGACCATGTTGGGGCTGACGAAGTTCCACCTGAATAGACTGAGGTAGAACATCTGGGCAAGCGGATAGAAGACGAAGAGGACGGCGAAGACCAGCGCGGGCAAGGCCATCAGGAACCCTGCCTGTGAGTCTAGAAGTTCTCTTAATCCTTTTAAGGTGAAAAATTTCGATACAACTAGACTGTTTTTCTCCCTCATACTAGACCTGCTCAAGTGGTAGAATCCCCTGCTCAGCCAATTCTTGCGCGGTCTTCTCCTGCGCCTCAGCCATCTGCTCAGGCGTCGTGGTCCCCGCCGCGACACCCGCGAGAGAGTCTAGATGAACTTGAGCGAACTTGGGCGGAGAGTATTCGTCGTAAGCCATCTGAAGCCATCTCGCTCTAGAAGCCGAGTCTATTACCTTGACGAGCACGGGCGAGTAGTTCTCAGTCGGCACCTTTACGTTCTGAGCCAGAGGCGATGCGCTGAGCTCGGCATACCTTATGACGTTCTCCTCCCTGCATATGAATCGCAGAAAGTCGTATGCGACCCTCTTCACGTTGTCCGGAATGTTCTTAGCGATGGCGTAGTGATGCTGGACAGCTCCCAAAAGCATTGTCGGGTCTCCCTTGCCCCCTGGTACCGTGGGGAAGTTGATGATGTCGATGGGGAAGTCGGGGAAAGTGGCGTAGAGGTCTCCGAGTATCCATGGGCCTTGGAGCCACATCGCGGCTTTCCCTGTGAAGAAGAGGCTCTGAGCCTCGTCGTAGCTGGCTCCTATGAATCCTTCTTGGAAGGCACCCATGTCGACAATCTCCTTGAACAGGTACCCAGCCTTAACCCAGTGCTCATCTGTGAAGCTGTAGCCCGGAGCTCTGTTTATCGTCCTCCTAAACGCCTCGGAGCCAGCCAGCCTGTCAACAATATACATGTAGTAGAATGAGAGCTCCCACTTATCCTTGCCGCCAACAGCTATGGGGATTATCCCCGCCTCCTTAAATTTCCTTATAGCATCCTTGAACTCGTCCCAGGTCCAGGTGGTAGTTATGGGGGGTATCGGTACACCAGCTCTCTCGAAGAGCTCCCTGTTGATGTAGAAGTGGCCTACCCATAGGTCGAAGGGCACGGCATAGTGCCGTCCTCCCCACGTTGATTGTCTTAGCATGGTACGGGGTATCTGGTTTACGGCCCATTCCTCATTTAGCAGGCTGGTTAAATCCTCCACATGTCCTCCATCTACATACGACTTGAGAATTCCTCCGCCGAGAGTCCTGAAGACCGCGGGGGGCTGGCCAGCCGCTATAGCGGACTCAAACTTCGTCTTAAACTCCTCATCAGACGCGAACTCAACGATGACTATCTCCACGTCAGGGTGAGCCCTCTCATAAGCTGCCTTCATCTCCTCAGCCCATTTAAGCCGCGCCTCACCCCACTGATCCCACCACTCGATCTTAATCTTCTCAGCAGGCCTCTGTGTAACAAATAGGAGAACTACGCCCGCCGCGACGACTACAATAGCAACAAGGACCAACGCCACAGCTAATCTAACTTTAGAAGACCTCTGTTGAGACATTTTGCGACATTAAAAAGGTTCTTAACTCCTGTAGATAAGCTTTCCTCCACCGTCTTATGCTATTTCGCGCTTATCTCATCTTCAAGGGCCTCTTTATATGTCTTGTACAGGCGGTCGACTAGCCTGTAGACTAGGTAGATTATGATTATTGCTGTGACTGGTGTGAGTGATTTGAGGATGTATGGGCCGGCTATTGGGAGGGTGCTGAGGCTCCATGAGTAGATCCAGAGAACTAGGGCGAAGAGGAGGTATGACGTGTCACTGATTGTCTCGCGGATGACCGTCGATGTCAGCCGTAGCCTGTGTACGAGCTGGGAGGAGACGTTCTCAACCAGTATCCCGCTAGAGACTATTATCTTTGAGCCGAAATAGACTATCACTGCCATCTCCGCAAGCGGCTGGAGAGAAGCTACTTCAAGGGTTACGGGACTCTCCATTATGACTATGTCGGCAAATGGAGGTAGCAGGAGCTTAGTCACTAGTAGTCCGATGGTGAGGCGGAAGGTGTTTAGTATTACCGAGCGGACAGAACCCTTAGTGGTCAGCTCGACGGCGAGGCGGGGCCAAGCTTCACGCTTCTCCCTTCCCGGCATAGGCAAAGACCAAGTTAGAGACGCTCTGGAGAGGAGGACCAGGCCTGCAATGACGAAGATTGGCGAGGTAAAGGCGATGTAGTATACCGAGTAGAGTGGGTAGCCCGCTGCCGCGCATATGAAGACGCTGAACAGCCTCGCGTCCCGGGTCGCTGGAATCTTTCTCAGGTTTTCTACCTCAATGTTTAGTCTTGAAAGCATGTGTGTAGTCTGGCTGACCAACGTGGCGCTGGACGCGGCAACAACGGATAGAATCGTATCCAACTCGGAGAGGGGCCAGCTGGCCACTGCGATGCCGGCTATAACCGCGATATCTGCGACCCTATCGAGAATGTTATCGAAGACCTCTCCCTGGGCACTTGTAGCCTTATAGAGGCGCGCAACCTCACCATCAATCCCATCGAGGATGGATGCTAGCTGGATTAGAAGCCCACCAATCAGAAAAAACCCTGCCGGAATAATAGCCGCACCCAGTACCGCAACGATGAACGAGATAAGGGATACGATGTTGGGATGGATGAAGAGGCCTCTCTTGTAAAGGTAGAGAGAGATCCTCGTCGAGATGCTTCTGTTTAGGAGCCTGCTAACTAGGCCGTCGGAGGGCTTTATGAGGTCCCTCCTCAATATTTCATAGTAGATTTCTCTAGCGGCCTCTAAATCGCTGGACGTGTCGATGTCCTTCCATAGAAGCCCTGTCATGTCGACGAAGTCCACGTCGTTGTCTGCGGCGGCTAGGTTGATCGCCTCTTTCAGGGAGGCTTCCTTACCATATTCTTTGACTGCCTTCTCCATGTATTGTAGGCTACGCGGCCCGCAAAATATCACACCTGTATCAATCCCGTAGGTGGGTATCAGCTCCTTTCCGGTCTCAACTACGCGATCCTCGTACAGCGAGAGTTTAAGCCCTTCCTCAGCAGTCTTCAGAGACGGCTTCCTATCAAGGCAGAGAGTAAAGGCTTTCTGGCTATTTTTGGCGCGTTTAATCATTCTCCTGAGTATTCGCTTCTCCATTATATGGTCAGACATCAGGAGGAGGAGGGGTGGGCTAAACTCCCTACAACCTACATATGCGCTGTACAGGTTCCCGAATGAGTCCTCATCACGGATCAGGACTACTCGGAGACTTGGGTATTCCTTCTTAAGAATATCAGCAAAATCCGGCCTTGTAACAATCGCTATGTCTGACACTCCACTGCTTCTCAGCTGGTTAACCATGAATAAGAGTATGGTGACCCCGGGCTCTAGCTCCATGAGTGATTTGGGGGTATGATGCGAGTAGGGCTGGAGACGGGTAGCTCTACCTGCCGCTAAGATAACCGCTCTCAAGACCTAAATCTTGGTCCAGCTTCTCTAATATAACTTTTCATAAATTAGGGTTTTTGTTGATATGCTTGTCGTGCGCGCTGGTCGTGCCGGATGTAGCCTCATAGTGGTGTGAAAATGTATATTATTGTGTCCTGTGATTATAGAGATTGTTGAGCGGTAGTGATTATGGCTGGGTTTTCTTTGCGTTTTTAGCGTTGATGGTTTGGGGAATCTGGGGTTTTATGAGTAGGCTCGTGGCTGCCTCGATTGGCTGGCGTGAAATGACTGTGCTCGCGTCTATAGGCAGTGTTTCATCGATGATTCTCTTCGCGGTCTTGGTGAGGCCGAGCCTGTCTTATCCCCTGGACACGCTTATTCTAGCCTTCATCGTCGGGGTACTAGGCTTTATGGGGGCGCCCCTGCTATACGCTTCTCTGGAGCGCAACCCTTCATCCATAGTCATCGTGGCAACCTCGCTCTACCCTATCGTGACTATAATTCTCTCAGCATTATTCCTTAGGGAGGCCCCCACAGCCAAGCAGGCTATGGGAATAGTTCTGGCACTAGCAGCCCTAGTCCTCATCTCGTCAGAAAGTTAAAATGTGTAGGCTTGGATATTAGGTTTTGATGTGGGGCTTGTCGTCGAATGGTTTGCCGGCTCTGGACCATGCGTTTCGTCAGATTCATCTAGACTTTCACACCTCTTCGCTGATAACTGATGTGGCGGCTGAGTTCGACCCGGCGGAGTTCGCTGAGACTCTTTCCCGAGCCTCTGTGAACTCTGTGACTGTGTTCGCAAAATGCCACCATGGAATGTCTTATTATGATACGAAGATAGGCATTAAACATCCTTCTCTGAGGGTGGACCTTCTCAGGGAGATGGTTGATGCTTGTCATAATAGAGGGATAAGGGTTGCCGCCTACTACTCGGTCTGCTGGGACAGCTACATGGGTGAGGAGCACCCTGAGTGGCTTCAAGTCGATAAGAACGGTGTGCCAGTCAGGCCCAAGCTCTTTGAGCGGCCCTACTATGGCTGGGAGACGCTCTGTCTCAACACACCCTATGTGGATTATGTTGAGGGACAGGTTAGGGAGGTTTTAAGAGGTTACGACATAGATGGGGTATTCCTCGATATTGTGGCGCAGAGGAGGCCTGGATGCCTCTGCCGCTACTGCAGAGTGTCGATAGATAGGCTGAGCATGGACTATGCAGATGATGAATGTCTAAGGATGCATTCGAGGATGATAGAGGAGAGATTCATGGCAAGGATGCGGCGACTCGTAGAGGAGACCCGGCCCTCTGCAACCATCTTCTTTAACGGTGCCTCAAGCCTGAACATGGCACGGCTGGCCGAGAAATATTTGACACACTTCGAGATAGAGTCACTCCCAACAGGACCTTGGGGTTACTATCACTTCCCACTTTATGCACGTTATCTGAGAAACTTCGGCAAGCCCATCGTCGGAATGACTGGGAGGTTCCATGCCTCATGGGCCGACTTCGGAGGATTGAAGCCGGTCGCCCAGCTCGTATACGAGGCTACGCGAATACTTGCTCACGGCGCCGCGGTCTCCGTGGGAGACCAGATGCATCCGAGGGGGAGGCTTGACGAGGCGGTTTACAACACTGTGGGAGAGGCCTATAAAGTTGTGAGGAGAGTGGAAGGGCTTATGCACGAGTCTGAGCCAGTCTATGAGGCAGCGATCCTTGCGCTGCCAAGGTCGAGAAGCGCCGACGCCTACGTCTTTCAAGAGGGTGGGTTTGGAATTGACGACTCCCTCGCCGGAGCGACAAAACTGCTCTTGGAGGAGAAGATTCAGTTTAACGTTATCGACCCACTCATGGATCTCAGCCGATACAGTTTGCTGATAATTCCTGACTATGGGTTGCTCGACGATGAGGCGAGGCAGAGTCTGAAAGACTATATCCATAGAGGCGGACGGGTCATCCTCAGCTATAAGGCCACACTCGAAGGGGACGAGTTCAAGTGCCCCGGCATCGACTTGAAGTTCCTCGGGTCCGACAGGTATGACGTGGACTTCATGCGCCTCGACCAAAGGATATCTGACGGCCTGCCAGCAGAGTTCGACGTAGCCGTGTATGGCTCCGGAGTCTACACGCATCTTGAGAAAGGGACGACGCTGGCCAGGGTCAGGGAGCCCTATTTCAGGAGGAGCTACAGAGCTTATACCTCGCACACCTACTCGCCCGCGTCGAGAGACTCTGAGAGCCCCGCGATAGCCCTCTCCAGCGATGGGCGCGTGATGTATATCTTCTTCCAGCTCTTCGCGGCCTACTTCAGATACGGCTACTGGATCTATAGGAGAATACTTAGAAATTGTCTCAGCCTAATGCTGCCAGAGAAGCTGGTTCAAGCCTCTACGCCACCCACCTCGGAGGCCTATCTCTGGAGGAGAAGCGGCTCCTGGATACTTCATCTTGTCAACTTCCAGTCAATGAGGGTTGGGAGACACCCGGAATACATGGACGAGTTCACGCCCTATTCTTCAACGCGTATCGGGGTTTTGACACGCAGGGAGCCCACCCGCGTCTATTCATTTCTTGATGGGAGAGAGCTGGATTACACCTTCTCAGGAGGCGTCGCGGAGTTCACGCTCGAGAAACCGCGGATTTACGAGGTTGTGACTCTGGATGGTCTTGGCTAACGGATAAAGACTCTCTCGGGTCTAATCTTCCAGATTAGCCTGTTCTCTCGCGGACCCTCGAATCTACTGATTCCCAGATACTTCTTCGCCAGTCTATCTATGTGTTCCACCGCTCCTTCAGAAGTCTTCTCAACAACCCTACCTCTAATCTCTACATACTTGTAAGGATTCCTCCAATCCGCGATAGCTATCGAGACCCGCGGGTCCCTGTCGGTGTTCCTATCCTTCACCCTACTCTTCACAGTGTTAACCAAAACGTAGTCACCATCGACATCCACCCAGACAGGCGAGACCTGCGGCGAGCCATCAGGCATCAAAGTAGCCAAGAAGCCGAAATTCACTCCCTCAACTAGGCGCCTAGCCTCGTCTGGCAGACGGGGCACGACGACAACCATGCCGGCTTACTATTTTAAGCAATCCTCGGCAAAGCCAGGAGCACCCAGCATCGCGCATAGCTTTATACACCGCTACATCAAGACATCTCCCGAGTTGAGGTACGAGATAAGACACCGCCCGTCATACGCACTCTTAGAGGTTGAGCTGGAGCCCGGTGAAGCAATTAGAGCCGAGGCAGGAGCGATGACCTACATGTCGCCTAGCATCGAGGTTAAAACGGTCATGCGAGAGGCAAGCTTCATCCAGACACTCGGCCTCAAGGTACTTGGCGGCCAGTCATTCTTCGTGAACGAGTATGCCGCAAAAAATGGAAGAGGATTGATTGGCCTAGTCTCGGCGCCGCTCGGCGATATCGCCCACATAGAGGTAAGGCCAGGGGCTGGATATATTATCCAGAAGGCCGCCTACGTCGCCTCAGGTCTGGACGTGGACTTGGACGTGAAGTGGCAGGGCTTCGAACGCGGTCTCTTCGGCCAAGGCCTATTCATGCTTAGGGCAACGGGAAGCGGAGTTCTCTTCATTAACACATTCGGGGCGCTAGAGAAGAAGACGCTCTCGCCAGGCGAGGAGCTGGTCGTAGACAACTTCCACTTAGCAGCATTCAGCGAGACATGCGACTATACGGTCACAAAGTTCGGCGGACTCAAGTCCACGCTACTCGGGGGCGAGGGACTAGTCGTAAGAATCAGGGGCCCAGGAGAAGTATACATCCAGACCAAAAATCCCGCAGAGTTCGCAGAGTGGCTCTGGAGCCTGCTAGCATACACTCGGTCAACGTCTAGGTAATTCCGGAGAAGGTATTATCGGCTTTAGAGAGCCAAATCCGCGGCGATAGGAAGGGCCAATCGGCGACGTAATTTAAAGAGAGGCGAAGAGACTGTCAAAACGCCGCTAACTCTGGTAGGAGAGCCGCAAATTTGAGCCCTGCTGTAGCGGCCTCCACCGAATAACCAATAGGCGTCTGAGGCCGCTGCCATCCATAAAAAATTTAAATAAAATATGTCAGATGACACTCCATGCGAGGCCGCGCGCTCCTTCTATCACTCTTAATACTGTTAGCTATTCAGGCTCTGCCTCCAACAGCCTCACCTAACAATAACTCGCCGCTAACGTATGACGAGCTTCTCTTACAGTTATCCGACCGCATTCCAGGCTTCGCAGGGTTTTTCGTAGATGAAAACGGGAGGCTCACCTTATCATTAACCGGGAATATAAGTGCTCAGGCATTTGGGCAATTTGCTACCATGGCGTCAACATTTTCACAGGTGAGGGCTGATGTTGCTGAAGCCCTCTCAACAGGGAGATACAGACTGGTCAGCGCAAACTTCGATTTCAGAACGCTATGGACCTGGCGGGCGAGCATCCTGAGCGAGAGGAGGATCACCTCCGCACTAAGCTTCATAGACATTGAAGAGAGGGGGAACAGGCTTCTGATAGGAGTCAGCACGTCGGCTAATGCGTCCGAGGTTGCCCGACTGGTTTCCGAGCTAGGCATCCCTGAGGCAGGGTTCAACATAGTAACGGCGCAGATAAAGCCTTTGGCTACTTTACGTGACCACGTTAGGCCCACCGTAGGCGGTCTCCAAATAGCCTTCAGCAGCTATCTCTGCACGCTAGGCTTCAACGTCCTCCGCTCAGGCACTCGCGGATACTTGGTGAACAGTCACTGCACAACGTCTCAGTGGCAGCCTGATGGAACAGCCCACTACCAACCATATGCAACATCCTCTTCTTATGCGATTGGCGTGGAGCAGGTTGATCCACCATATTTCACCTCGCCCCCCTGCCCATCAGGCTATCAGTGCAGATATAGTGACGCGGCCTTTGGAAGATACCTGTCAAGTGTTAGCTCCTCTCTAGGAAAGATAGCTAGAACTTCAGGGATAGGCTCAATAACTTTAGTGGGTGAATGGACGATAATCGGTGAGGTTGGATATCCTCTTGCAGGTGAGACGCTAAATAAGGTAGGAAGAACGACGGGGTGGAGTCAAGGACCTGTGGCATACACCTGCGCAACAACATTCGTTTCAGGGACGAACTACGTTTTGCCCTGCCAAGACATAGTGAGAGCCAATGTTGGCGCTGGCGACAGTGGCTCTCCGGTTTTCAAGGTCGTTGATTCTTCTGCGGGGACTGTTCAGCTCTACGGCATATTATGGGGTGGCGGCGACATAAACGGGGTGAGGCACTTCGTCTTCAGCAATATGGCCAATATTGAGAGGGAGCTGGGAGACCTTGTGACGTTCCAAACTTCGCAGGTGACTCCGCGCATAAATGTTCTCTACCCCAACGGCGGAGAGACGCTGGTAATAGACTCTACTATCCAGATACAATGGGCTTCGCAAGCAGTCTCCGGCAACGTTAGGATTCTGCTTTCTAGGGATGGAGGCTCGACGTGGACCACGCTCTTCAGCGACACGGCTAATGATGGCTCGGAGCAATGGAGAGTTACAAGCCCGCCAACCAACACGGCACTAATCAGGGTAGAGAGCATAAACAACCCGGCGGTCTATGACACGAGTAACTCAACATTTAGGATAGTGGAGCCGACTGGGCAGCAGATCACGGTTAGAGTCATAAGACCCAACGGCGGAGAGACGCTCAGAGCCAATAGCTACTACCTAATCTACTGGTCAGTTTCGGGCGGGGCGGAGATCATTAGAACACAGATCTATTTCTCCTCGAATGGTGGTGCGAGCTGGTCCCTTATAGCGACATTATCGGGGAACCCGAGATATTACGCGTGGAGGGTGCCCAGCATAGCAACCAACTCGGGCCTAATCAAGGTGGTCGTAACTGATAGACTAGGGCAGGTAGGTGAAGACAGAAGCGACCGCACATTTAGGATAACATTATAACCTCTGAAGCAGGAATATTCTGCGTTAGGCCGCTCAGATGACCCTCAATACACGTTTAGAAACTATTAGATAATTTATTACCTAATACTTTAATCAGTCAATCGATGAGGAAAACCGTAGCCGTCATCATAGTGTTACTTGTAGTCGGCTTGATAGTGTTTTTAGGAGTTGCTGTACGGGTTGAAGAAAAAACCACGACTACGGCTCAAACCACATTCGGATCCACGTATACAAGTGCCAGCCTCCCAACAACAGCCACACCGACACTAACGGCCCACACCACATCAGCTACTTTATGCGACCCCTCATATCCAGACGTGTGCATTCCTCCACCGCCCCCAGATTTAGACTGCGGCGACATAGATTTCAGCAACTTCAGAGTGTTAAAGCCCGACCCACACCGCTTTGATGTTGATGGAGACGGCATAGGCTGTGAGGGGGGAGAGTGACACAACCCGGCAAAGAAGACCCGCCCACCTAGAAAAGCTTCTAGAGGTCCTTGAAGCTTCCCTCCATGCTCTTCAGTATTATCAGCACTATATCTCCCGGGCCCGGCGGGACTCGAACCCGCGACCTCCGGCTCCGAAGGCCGGCGCCCTATCCAAGCTAGGCTACGGGCCCAACCCTAAACGCCTCGCCGATTTAATTTAGATTCATCTCCGAGCCTGAGACCATAAAGGGCACCCATCTCAAGGGATTGAGTTAAGTTATAGTTCATAGCCATCATGAACTGTGATTAGGGGTTGGGTAAGGGCTTGAGCTTCTTGGAGAGGTTGAGGAGGAGTGAGATAGTTCTAGGGACATTCGTCTACTTAAACTCCGGCGACGTGGTGGAGGCTTTAGGGGAGGCTGGCATGGACTTCGTCATCATAGACATGGAGCACGGCCCTTTCAGCTTCTCAGACGCGGAAGAAATGGTGAGGGCGGCCGAGGCAGTGGGCATCACACCCATAATCCGGACACCATCCAGCGAGGAGACATACATCTTGAGGGCATTAGAGATTGGTGCGGGAGGTGTGCAGGTGCCTCATGTGGACGACGCTGAGACTGCGAGGAGGGTGGTGGAGGCGTCCCACTATTATCCGGAAGGGCTTAGAGGCTTCTCACCCTACACGAGGGCGGGCAGATACGGTGCCAGGGACGCGCAGACGCATGTCGAGGTCTCCAACAGAGAAGTTGCTGTGGTGATTCATGTGGAGAGCGCGTCTGGTGTCAGGAGGCTTCCGGAGATTCTCGAGGTGGGAGGTGTGGACGTGGTATTTCTAGGGCCATATGACCTTTCTCAGTCCCTCGGGGTTCCCGGAAAAGTGTTTAGCCCTGAGGTGAGGAGTCTTATTGAGGAGGCGGTGTCGGAGGCGAGTGCGCGGGGTGTCGCGGCGGGAACTTTTGTCGAGAAACCTCAAGAGGCAGTCGAGTGGGCGCGTAAAGGGATACGGTATCTAGCCTTTTCCGTTGACGTGGCTATTTTCTACAGAGCGGCGAAGGAAATTACAGGCGCGGTAAAGGGTATGTTGTAAAGAAGGGGCGGTTCATCCGCATAAACGGCTTAAACTGTGAAGCCCCCAATGGGCGACCCTCAACCGAAACGTTGATAATGTCTGCGTGGCTTCAATAAGCCATGACTAGCTCTAAGGGTTTAAGGAGGCACATCATACCAATAGCCATCATACTGGCCGCGAGCATCGTGTTAGGAGTGGTTTACGGGGTACTTCTAAGTGGAAGGGGCGCCCTTGCTTTCCCTCAAGCACCAGCAGTCTGCACATATGCGCTCAGAGGGGCGATAGTCTCTACGGCTCAGCCCTCACTCCTCACTGGGTCCAGCTTCATCACTCCAGAGCTAGTAGAGAAAGTGCTGAACAAGGCTAAATCAGATGGTTGTAGGGCACTTGTCTTAACGGTTGACAGCCCTGGAGGAGAAGTGGTTGCCAGTCACGATATATACCGGCGACTGATAAGCTTCAGAGAGGAGACCCGGAAAACAGTCGTCATCTACATGGCTAGTGTCGCTGCGTCCGGTGGATACTACATCTCACTGGGTGCTGACCACATCATCGCTAATCCCGGAACGATGACAGGCTCAGTAGGCGCTATAGGCACTCTGATCAGCTTCAAACGCCTTCTAGATGATTTGGGAATAGATGTCGTGACGGTCAAGAGCGGAGAATACAAGGATGTTGGAAGCAGTCTCAGAGAGATTACTGACATGGACATCGAGTTTATGCGTGAAATCGTGAACTCCGCGTTTAAGCAGTTTGAGAGCGTCGTGAGAGAGTCTAGGGGCCAAAAGCTCAGCCCCCAGTTTGAGCGGGAGATATTCAACGCTAAGATCTTCGTAGGGTCGGAGGCTCTGAAGGCCGGGCTGGTCGACGAGGTTGGAACATTCGAGGACGCCGTAAAGAGGGCGAGGGAGCTGGCGGGCCTTCCGCGCGACGCGCCTGTGAGGGAGCTGAGGGTTGCTACAACCTCTATTTTCCAGCTCCCCATATCTATATCAATCGGCGATGGGCCGCTCTCTCCAGTCGGGATGAAGATACTATACATCGAGCCTTCCCACATATCGGACTACCTTTTCACCACGGGGGTGAGAGCCTGGCGGTTCCAAAGTCCCTGATGCTGGCTTGGATGGTCATAGGGGTCGCCAACCTTCTTTTATCGATAATGGCGTTCGCCACTGGTTTCTCCGCCGGAATATCCGAGGCGCTTAGCGGTGAAGACATGGCCGTCCTCCCTCCACCCGAAGTTACTCTGGCCTCCTCTGTGCTCGGACTGCTCTGGGGCCTCATGCTCATCTACTTCATAGGCGTCATGAGGACAGACATCAAGACCATCGCCCAGAGGCTTGCCGAGGCCGCTCGAGGCAAATCAGAGGAGCTCCTCTCATCCGGTGAGACTAAGAGGGCGATGGCTGCAGGCGAGATGAGGCGTCTTACCGAGGATCTAGGAAACTCAGTCAGGATATCCAGCCCCTGGGTCCTCCCCATCGTTCTCGGTGTCCTGATGGTCTCTGTGACCGGAGCATCCGCATACATTACATCGCTTACCCAAGAGATTGTCCTCGACCCTCAAGCTGCTCTGGAAAGCATATTCCTGCTGGTTGCCCTGAGCCTCGTATTGTCCGTGGCGGCGCTAGCCTATCTGGTGGCTCTACTTTACAGCCTTCACATGATTAACAGGCTCCTGGGACATGTAGACCGGGTCTCCGGCTCAATCGCGGATGTGCTCTCGAGGCTCAAGCCCCCCGACACTAGGACCCAAGGGAGGAGACCGGGCAGTCGGAGAACACTCCTCTACATCATTCTGACGCTCATTACTCTCGGCTTCTTCCTCATATACTGGGTCTGGGCCTTGAACAGCGACCTCGGCGAATGCGAGACTCGCGTCGAGGACCTTTTGTCTCAGCTCAAACTCACCTAAGAGAACAGGGCGAAAAGGAGAGTCAAGGCGTAAAGAGACCGCACGGCGCGGCCCAAAAGTCCCCCCGTCGCATACTCGATAGTTTTAAAAACCGATCCGACAGACAACCGACCGTATAGCACTTGAGTCTGAGCGGCATGGAACAAGTCTCGTACTGTCAAATTTCTCGCGGCCCTACTCGAGGTCCGCTTTACTCTCCTACTCCAACCATCATAGCTTGGCCCCGAGAAGCCCTCTCATCGCATCTGAAGAGCTGCATGCTTCTTCAGCTTTTCACTCCAGCTCTAATGACGCTCAAAGCCATAGCCGCCGTCATTCTGCCTTCAGATACCGCGCCTCTCGTTGAGGTGGAGCGCTATAACCTAGGGGTTTTATTCTTCCTGGCTTGGCCTCAATCTCGATATCAGAGGCGCCTTAATCGGATAAGCGCATTACGCAGTCGCCCGAGGACATATCGGTTTACGTGGCCTTCTACATGGTCCTCATCGGCTTAACCAAGGAGGCCATACGCAGTCGAGGCTCAACGAGCTCCTCGGGAGACGGTGGAGGCGGCTCATCTTCAAGGCTTGGAAAATCCAAAACAGCTAGAGCCTACTACCAGCCACCACGCTCTCCGCTTAATGGAACCCGCACATCCACCATTGGGAGCCTGCTAGGTGAAAGACGTTACACCATCTGCTCACTCCTATCCACCTACACCGGCGAGTCGGCCCCGAACATCAGCCGGCTCATCCTCTTACACATACTAGCTCTCTACCCCCGCGAATCCGAGAGCCCACATCTAAAACCCTCGCTCCAAAGCCGCGAGAGCGGCGCGACAAAGTGAAGGCCGCATAAAGAGACACCGGTCCCCGAAATCGGGCGAGCAGGTTAAGAGCCCCAGAATCCAGTCTCAGCCGCAGAGCTATCTCAGAAAACAGCTCCGAAAGGTTCAAGGGAATTAGGCCCATAGTCAGGCTTAAATTCCCCCAAGACTAGACCACCATACGGGCCGGTAGATCAGTGGTAGATCGCCCGCTTGGCGTGCGGGAGGCCGCGGGTTCGAATCCCGCCCGGTCCAAACTTCTATATTATTATAGTGTGGTGGTCTAGGTAAGATAACATTGTTGGGGAGAGATGAGGGGGTGGGTTGGCTGGGGGTTTTAGCCGTCCTGTCCGAACCAAGTAGTCCACGAGCCTTTGCTGTTTTCTTCTCACCGTGAACCCTATCAGTCTGTAGAACGTCTGCAGAGAGTCAGCAGTAACATATAACTCATATGCATCCTTCTTACTCTTGTATGTTTTTCGTGTCCTCAGGTCTCTGAAGGCCGTTCCACTCTTTAAGTAAAGACGTGGCCCTGTCGTCTCTATCCCTAAAGAAGACAGAAGTTGTTTGACGTATTCAACCAGTATCAAGTCGGTGTTATAGACTATTACAGCTCCGAACTTACTTACGCATCCTTCGCTGTCGAAGAAGCCCCTCAGGAAAGCCGCTTTACACTCTGTATCGTTCTCGATTAATGTTTTTAGCTTCTCCAAGTCGAGAGGTTTTCTCAGCAGTTACGAATAGTCTGCCCGCCCATCTAGGTTTAGGCCGGCTCTCTCTTCAAGACTACTGCAATACATGTGGAGAACTCCTCGACAAACTCCCTATCCTTCACCGTTAACCCTGTGATGACATCGCGGTATGATTTTCGAGGCAGTTGTCGCCGCCGGACATATCCGTCTCCAGCAACCGCACCTATAATATATGCAAGCTCTTCTGAAGGTTTTAGAAACTCTATTGAAGGTATGTATGAACCGTTGTATGGGCTGTGTATTCCTCTGACCCACTCGCTTATGGTGGATTTTCGCAATTTAATACTATATCTCTCCCTCACCAAGCCTATGATTCTACTGTATGATAGTCCCTGTCCTCTAAGAATTCTAACCTCTTCGTATAGTTTGATTCTGGCGGTGTTATCGTCCGCGTATAACACTCTACGGAGATACGGATTGTGTATCGTAGTGGTGAAGAACTCCTATAGCAATGGTGGAGGACTGGAGAAGACGATACACGAGATAATGAGGTTCGCCGGCTTTAACAATATTGAGGTCCACAGGTTTCTAATAAGCAAGCTCTCTGCATTCGCAGAATACCACAGAAGACGAGGACACAGGCTCGAACACCTACAATACGAATACGTAATAGCCGGCCTGAGGACAGGAAGACTTAGAACTATCTCAGACGAAGCATCCGAGAGTGTGGCTGGTGAAGCTAATGTCTAAGACCCTGAAAAGAGGTTTA
>JAUQPZ010000008.1 GCA_030550155.1 Thermoproteota archaeon | reverse complement strand
TCCCGACTTATGGGTTAGCTCACAAGTTAGCCTCTGGCCCGGACCTGACGCAGCTGGTTGACTCTCTACAGGAGTACATCGGGTATAGTGAGGGTGAGGGTCTATTCATAAAGCCTTCGGCACTGCAGCTCTCTGTGGCTCAACAGATTCTCCTATTCCTCGCCAAGACTCGGCTGGAAAACTTCATGGGCCTCTCGCAGAAGAGCAGCGTGAGTGTGCCTGAGCTGGCAGAGGCGTTGAAGGTCGGGGCGAAGACGTTGACCGCGAGGCTTGCGGAGCTGGCGCAGAGCGGATTCGTCAAAAGAGTTGAGCGCGGAGAATATCAGGTAACATCCTCTGGCTTAAACGAGCTTTTAGCACGGGTCAAGACACCTAGTCAAGGCGTCTAGCCTCGGTCTCCACCTCGACGGCTTCGTCCCTAGCCTCTTCCCCGGTCTTCGGGGGCAACTCTCTCGCGACACGGTATAGATACCTCTTCGGCCGCCCCTCCCTGATAAGCCTCATTCTCCTAACAAGGTCCAGTAAGCCATGCGAGACTGCCGTCGGGTCATAGTGGTACCCCCTCCTAGCCAGCTCACCCACCACATCGGATAGGCTCCGAGGCTCCGCGAACCAGCCCTCGGCGATAAGCCTCTCCAGCAGGTCAAGGCACGTCGTAACCCCCCTGCCCTCCCGCGCCTCTTTCTGCTTCGGCTGAGAGATTTGGGCCTCCTGAATTCCTTGGACCGCTTTTCGGACCGCCTCCTCGACGTTCTCGAGTGTTGTCTCTATCTCGATTGTTATCTCGCCGACGTTTAGCCTTATTTTCACGGTGTTATTCTTGTTGGACATGTTGACCATCTTGAGCAACATTAATAAGCAACCCCCCACCCAAAAAATAATGGCATGCGGGGGCTGAGAGCAACATGTTGAACAACCTGAACACCATGAATAAGCCAATTGAGGAGGTATTTATGGATTATATCTCCGGACAAGCGCTCGACCTCGTCAACCCCGAGCCGATTCTTCAGCCCCAGGATCCAGGGTTGGTGGCTGTTGAGGAGTCTGATGGTCTGGCATTCTTGGTAGACGTGCTTGACGGTCCCGTGATTAGGCTTGAGCCGGGTGAGGGCTCTGAGCTGGTGGCGGTGGACGCCTCGGTCGTGAGAGTCGCGGAGTCGAGGTTGGGGGCGATTGTGGCCTTGAGGGCTGCAGTCATTCATCGCTCAGACAGGTTTAGGGTCTGGGTCTTGGGACCCTTCCTGAGGCAGGTGAGGCCGTTTAACTCGACACCCTCCAGCCTTGTTCACGAGATCAGGGATGAGCTTAAGCTTTTCGAGAGGCTCGTGCAGTTGTGGGCAGTCTCCAACGTTATAAGCCCCATCTACCTATTCGATGGCCCTCTAGTGGCTAGGGCAGATCAGCAGGGATATCTCCTCGAGAGGATTGTGGAGGCCGCCGAAGTGGCCGGGGCTACGGTGCTGGGCTTCTCGAAGGAGAGCCTGCTTATGCCGGATGGGGCCGTGGAGGAGAAGGTTATGAAGGGTGTCGCACCTCCGTTTATCAGAGATCTTACAGAGTCGGCTCACCTGCTGTGGAGTGGCCTCAGATGCCTCGGGGACGTATATCTCACAAAGCTTTCACAATCCCCCTTTTACTTCCGTGTTGACTCATATCCTCCTAGGAGCGGTGTGGAGGCCCTCTCAGCCCTGATGTCCTCAGACGCCTTGGTAGGCGGCTACCCCGAGACGCTGGTCTTAGCTCACTCCTACGCAACCTTCAGCTGGCTCGACATAGTGGCTGTGAAGAAGACTCTGAACAACTTGGTAGGAGCGTCGGCATCACACATCTATGACCCTCGCTGCTCCATTCTCTCCCCCTTCGAGACCAGGCGTCATGAAAATACTGCGTAAAAGTAACGGGACATTCGAGATACTGTCGCTTCCCGGAGACGCAGACTTGGAGCGCGGGGAGTATATAGTGGCCGTTGAAGGGAAAAAGGCCCTCATCCTCGAGGTTATCGATATAGAATATGCGGACATTCCTGGGCTGTTGGAGGATTTGCTTAGAGAGCTCACTCTTCAGAATGCCTCTGTAAGCCTCTTTGACCCACACAAGATAGGCTCCGTAACGCTTGCTATACGCGAGTCGAAGAAAATTGTCTCTAAGCTTCGAGCAGTCCTCTCCGAGGGGGAAGTTAAATCGAGCTCGCTCTGGATTCCCTCGCGCTTCTCCTCTAAAATCCGGCGAATATCGACGAACGAGGTCTTACGACATGTCAGGGGAGAGCCCCTAATACCTATCGTTATCGGCGAGTCTTTTGGGGAGCAGCTGGCGATAGACGCCTCCGAGCTCGACAGCTCCCTGACAATCATCACAGGTAGGAAGGGGACGGGGAAGTCTCACTGCACGAAAGTTCTGCTGTACGAGCTGGTAAAGAAGGGCTGCTACGCTCTCGTCTTTGACATAAACGGCGAGTATTGTGGCTTAGGCGAGGGTAAGAAGGGCGGGGATAACGAGATTTCAGAAAAGGTGGTTGTGGCGCGGCCCTGCGTCAACTTCAAGGTTGGCTTGGAAACTATCGGGCTAGAGGTGATGTTAGACATTCTCGAACACGTCTTCGCCACCCCCCAGAACAGCTTGAGGGAGTTCGCGAGGCTCTGGGAATCCTTGGAGAGGGAGAGAGAACTCACCGTCGAGAACCTGTTATCTGAGGTCAGGCGAGCCCATATGAACGAGGCCATCAGAGACGCGATCCTGAGCAGGCTGCAAGTTGTCTTCAGCTCTGGATTCATAATAAATGGAGACTATGACCCGATACCTGAGCTCTTCGGAAGTAGAGAGGACGGGATTCTCGTGGTAGTGGACTTGTCTCGGCTTAGACCCATGATTAGGAGGATGGTCGTGGAGTATGTTTTGAGCGGAGTCTCCCAGCACCTGTCGGACGGCTCGATTCCGCCGCTCTTCCTGGTTTCTGAGGAGGCCCATCTCTACGTGGGGGAGACGTATTGGGAGGACATAGTTACAAGAATGAGGCACCTCGGAATCTCTCCCATCTTCGTCTCAAATCAGCCTGACTCGATACCCGAGACGATCTACAGGCAGGCCGACAATCTGTTCCTCTTCAACTTCCTAAACGAGAACGACCTCGAATCACTCTCAAAGTTCAGCCACGTAGACGCCGAGACCGTTAAGAGCATAGCACCCTCACTCGAACCTGGCCAAACCCTCGTCATCGGCAAAGTGGTTGGCAATATACCGGTCCTCGCAAGGATCAGGGATATAGACGCGAAAGTCTTAGGAAACACTAAGAAGTTCTTTAAGACGTTAGAGACAAAGATACAGTGAACAACGGGCTCATGGCGGGAGAGCAGTTCTGGAGAATCGACTACGGCTACGTCAAGAAGCTTAGAAGAGACTATGAGTCTGTGAAAAGCGTCATAGAGAAGAGGCTCGAGGAGTTTAGGAGCATCGACAGGCAAGACAAGGAAAAGCTCTTCGCAGAGCTTACCTTCTGCGTTCTAACACCTCAGTCAAGCGCTAGGCGGGCTGACACAGCTGTCCGAGAGCTCTCAGATCTCAAACTTTTATTAAGGGGGGGCGGCCGAGAAGTTTATCGAGTTTTAAGGAGGAATGGCGTCAGGTTCCCTCGGCAGAAGGCGCGGTATGTTGTCATGAATAGGAGGTTGTTGTCTGATGGTAAGGGGCTGACACATCTTCTCGGACAGGACCCAGGGGAGACGAGGGAGAGGCTCGTGAAGGAGGTATGGGGGTTTGGGTATAAGGAGGCCTCACACTTCCTGAGGAACATCGGGTACACAGGTATAGCAATTCTTGACAGGCATATCTTGCGCTGTCTCCGCAGGCTTGGCGTTCTGGTGGACGAGCCCAACGTGTCAAGTAGGAGGAGATACATGCTTGTTGAGCAACAGTTTATGAGCGCGGCAAGAATGATCTGTGTAGCGCCTGAGGCGCTGGACCTTCTACTATGGTATGAGGAGACGGGTGAGGTATTCAAGTGATGGGTGTCTCCGAGGACTTCAGCCGACTCTCATCGATGCTCCCCGACTTTGAGCTCGAGCTTTATCTCGAGGCCGTGCAGCAACCTCTTCCCGAATGTGTGAGAATAAACACGCTGAAGTTCGATGGAAGAGAGGTTGAGCGGTTCCTGATTCAGAGAGGGTGGAGGCTCGAACCCTTGGCATGGGCGAGACACGGTTATCGTGTCTTGGAGGCGCCTGCGAAAGACCTTGGCAATACTATGGAACACCTGCTTGGCCTCATCTACATTCAGGGGCCTGTCTCCATGCTCCCCGTCGAGACTCTCGAGCCTGGAAGAGGTGAAAGATGTCTCGACCTCTGTGCGGCACCTGGAAGCAAGTCAACACAGATTGCCCAGCTAATCGGTCTCCAAGGCGTGATCGTGGCAAACGATGCCTCGAAGAAGAGGATTAGGGCTCTGTCTTTTAATCTGCAGCGGTGGGGTGCTGTAAACTCGGTTGTTACGCTTACAGATGGGAGGCTGTTTCATAGATGGGGAGCGGGGCTCTTTGACAGGGTTCTCCTAGACGTGCCCTGTAGCGCGCTTGGAATCGTCTCGAAAGACTGGGGCGCTCTGAGGAGATACAGGAGCAGACATAGCGAGAAGCTTCAGCGACTCCAGCTCTCTCTACTCGAGTCTGGTTATAGGTGTCTGAGGCCGGGTGGCTTGCTTGTTTACTCCACATGCACTATCCACCCGCTCGAGAACGAGGCCGTAATCTCTCAATTCCTAGAGAAGCATCCTGAATCTACTCTAGAGCCTGTGGAGCATGAGGGGTTGAAAGGGCGCAGACCCATCGAAGAGTTCTCTGGCGAAAGGTTCAGTCCAGAGGTTGCGAAGTGTTTTAAGTGCTATCCACAGGACAACATGGCGGAGGGCTTTTTCGTGGCCAGAATCAGGAGTCCTGCGGCTTGAGAAGAATTCTTAAGAGAGAGGAGCTGGCAAGACTCTCATTTCCCCTCGACGTTGAGAGGATTCCAGAGGGCTTGGTCTTTGTCGAGTCCGGGAAGAGGATAAGATGCACTACTCAGGAGGCCATACAGCTTGGACAAAGACTCAAGGGAGTTGTTTCCGTTGGAGTCTACGTCGCCA
This sequence comes from Thermoproteota archaeon, assembly GCA_030550155.1. Taxonomy (GTDB): domain Archaea; phylum Thermoproteota; class Nitrososphaeria_A; order Caldarchaeales; family Calditenuaceae; genus HRBIN02. The sequence continues at coordinate 43,039 of JAUQPZ010000008.1, read as the reverse complement.
AACGAATAGGGGGTGCGGGTTATCTCTCCTTAGATGGTAGCCAGATTTTAGGCCCCTATCTCGGGGGAGAGGTAGTTGAGGTCTCCTTGAGCGAGGCTGAGAGGTGGATGAGCGGTGTGCCACTGGAGAGGGGGGTTGGGGGCGGGGGGGTTGTTATTGTCAGAAGTGGCTGGCTCTATCTGGGCTCCGGACGAGCTTCGAGAGACGGCAAAATCTACCCACTTATCCCGAGGGAAAGGCAGATAACATCGAGGCAACACTGATAATTGATTAACCCTTGAGCTCCCTGAGAGGCTATTATGACGTAATTGTCGTTGGGGGTGGCGCGGTCGGGGTTTTCGCAACCCTTGACCTAGCACTCCGCGGAGTCTCTGTCCTCTTGCTGGAGAGGAGGAGTATCTGCTCAGGCACCTCGGGCAGAAGCCACGGAATGCTCCACAGCGGGGCCAGGTACGCCACCACAGACCCTCAGGCGGCACGTGAATGCATCAGCGAGAACATGATTCTCTCGGAGATGGCGCCACACTGCATCCGGGACGTCGGCGGCTTTTTTGTCTCGGTCAAACCTGAGGAAGAGGAATATCACTCGGAGCTCACGTCAGCCTGCGAGAGAGCCGGAATACCGGTAAGAGATTGTGATGTTCAGTTGTTCAGGCAGTTGGAGCCAAAGGTCAGCGAGAAGGTCAGGTCCGCGGTCTTTGTCCCAGATAAGGTGGTGTATGCTAAGGACCTAGCTGTCTCCGCTATCCTCCTCGCTGTCGCGAGGGGGGCGAGCGTCTTGGAGGGGGCTGAAGCGAGTGGTTTAAAGGTGGAGGACGGGGGGGTTGTTGGTGTTTGGGGGAGCTGTGGTGGCGACGTCTTTAACTTTGAGTGCAGGGGGGTCATTAACGCTGCGGGGCCGTGGTGCGGAGAGGTCGCGGCGAAGGCCGGCATACATGTCGAGGTTATACCTGCTGCAGGAGTGATGGGCGTCACATGCGTGAACCTGACACGCCACATACTAAACAGGATGAGACCACCCAGCGACGGAGATATAATTGTCCCCTACACAAGCGGGGCCACAATATCCGGCACAACCGCCATGCTCGTCGAGGACCCAGACAACATACAGATTAGAGAAGAAGACGCTAATGTATTGCTCCAAGAGTGTGGAGAGGTTGTCCCGGCTCTGAGGAGAGTGGGCTTCTCGAGGCTTTACGCCTCTGTCAGGCCACTCATATCCCCAAGTGAGGAGCAGATGAGCTTAAGGGAGATCACGAGGAGCTTTGAGGTGCTGGACCACTCGGAGCAGGGGGTAAGAGGCTTCATAACGGCTCTCGGGGGGAAGCTAACTACGAGCAGGCTGATAGCCGAGACCGCCGTTGAGAAGATTTGCCAGCAGATAGGCGCGCCTCGCGGAAGTTATACAGATAAGATTCGGCTTGACATGCCGAGCGAAGAGGATCTGAGAGAGCTGAGGGAGAGGCTTAAGGCCGGAGAACTCTCTGGAGAGCTCGCAAGCACTTTGAAGGCTGTGCAGGACGCAATCGACGCCGAGAGATACGTCGGCCTCATACTCCCGCTACTACTCGCCTCAAGGAAAGGTGGGCAGAGTTGAGGTTGGAGGGCAAGTTTACTGTCGACGCCCCCCCAGAGCACTGTCTATCCAGGCTCAGAGACCCGCTCTGGCTCGGAAAATGCCTCCCCAACCTCTCGTCGCTGGAACTCATCGGCGACAAGGAATTCAGGGCAGTCTTCTATCTCAACTTGGCAGAGATGGCTAAAGTGGCAGGATACCTCTCAAGAATCAGAACCGATATGAGGTTTACCTACATGGAGACAAGCCCGGGCGAGGTAAGGGTTGCCGGCGATGGAAGAGCGGTGGGCGCGAAGATCAGCATAGACATCTCCGTGAGGGTATCGTCCAAGGACGATGGCAGCGTCTTGGAATGGGTGTCAATCGTAGACCTCGGAATCATTCAGAGGCTCCTCGGGGAAGAGACGGTGAGAAGGGTGGCGGACAAGCAGATTGGACTTCTCACCAACTGCCTCAGTGAGGCGCTGAGAAAAGGGGTTTAAATTAATCCCATAACATGTGGAGGGCGGAATTTGTCGAGAGTAGAGGCAGTCCTCATGGATGTCGATGGGACATTGTTCCTCGGAGACACACCGATTTCTGGTGCCTCCAGACTAGTTGAGAGGTTGAGGGAGTGGGGGTTAAGGATCTTGTTCCTCACTAATAACTCGTTTTACTCTCGTAGGATGCTTTTGGATAAGATGTTAAGTGTGATTGGTGATGCGAGGTTGGAAGATGTTTTGAATTCAGGGTTGGCGGCCTCTGAGTATCTCAGGGAGAGAAGGGGGGCTTGTAGGGTCTTCGTGGTAGGTGATGTAGGGCTGGTTGAGGAGATGATTCTGGGCGGGCATCAGGTTGTGGGTAGGAGTGAAGACGCCGACGCTGTAGTGGCCGGGGGGACAAAGGACATAAGCTACTGGAGACTGGTTGAGGGGCATAGAGCCATCTTGAAAGGCGCCCTTTTCATAGCTACCAACAAGGACCATATCTACATGACTGAGCGCGGCCCCATGCCCGGTGCAGGCGCGCTAATCAGCTTTCTCGAAACCTCTACTAGGCGAGAGGCGGTACTTGTCGGAAAACCCGCCCGCTACATCGGAGACCTAGCTTTAAGGCGATTGGGTCTAACTCCGTCGGAGGTTGTCGTGGTGGGTGATAACGAGGAGGTCGATATGGCATTAGCCCAGAACATCGGGTCTAAGGGCATACTTGTGCTCACCGGAATCAGCAGAAATCCTAGCTCCAATAACTGGCTGGCCGCGAAAAATCTTGATGAGGTGGCGGAGAAGCTCTCAACGCTCCTGTAAATTTCCTACATCTCCCTAAGCACAGGTATGCCAATGATATCCATCAAGCTTGCCTGTGCTATGATATAGGACTCAACGAGGGCGAGTCTAAATGGAGCAGATTCACCTCCCTCAATCACTGGACATTTCTCATAAAACTCGTTGAACCTTACAGCCATTTCCCTCGAGTGTGTCAGGAGCTGCCTCAGCCTGAGGGTTTTAGCGACTTCCTCAACAACTAGTGGCAGATAGGAGGCGGAGCGTATCAGCAGTTTCTCCTCTTTAACAAGGTCCCCGCTCTTGCGCATGCTCGGCTGCAAATGGGCGTCCCTGGCCTTCTCGACTATTCTGTGTGCCCTTGCGACGCTATACTGGATATATGGACCTGTGTCGCCCTCAAGCCTTAAGGCCTCTCTCATGTCGAAGACAACAGCCTTCTCCGCCTCGGTCCTCAGGAGGGAGTAGCGGAGAGCCCCGCGGGCAATAGCCTCAGAGACCTCATCGACCTTGTCACTTCCCCAGTCAGCGTGTCTCCTCCTCACCTCCTGCGCGGCAAGCTCCTTCAGCTCATCCAGCACCGCGTCAACCTTGATGTATATGCCTCGCCTCCCACTCATGTGTATAGCCTTCCTCTCCACCTCCCTCATCCCCAGTCTTTTAGCCGACTCTGAGCTCAGAGAGACACGCTCATATGAGAAGTGCAGATATCTCTCTCCATCAACACCGAGTTTTTTGAGCACGTATTTTATGACCTCTTGTGGCCGCCTCTGCTCCGAGCCCACGACCGTTATCACCATACTTGCCTTTGGAATCTCTAGATGGGTTGCTGTGTCCGTATCGGTTATCAAGATCTCAGAGCCATCTGGATTTCGCCCCCAAACTCTACCGCCGATCTCCACATCCGACTCACCGAGCTTCCAGAGAGCGAAAGCTATGTCTCTCGCGACATAAGTCGTTGAGCCGTCGCTCTTAACCAAGACCTCGTCCCCCTCCTTGGAGAGGGTTTCGTGGCCGCTGAGGTCTACGCACCAGCACCCCGCGTTCTCGCCGCTGGCCGCCTTGTAGATTATGCCAGCCTCGAGCAGTCGCTGAAAGGTCTTTGACCAGAGGCCTGAAGCAACTACGTCGCTCTCCCTGAAGAGCATGTCATATCGCGCTCCCAGCCGCCAGCAGGTCATGAGCTGGTATGAAAGAACCTTTTCCGCCACCTCCCTCGCATATCTAAACTCCCCGCTCCCGCGCTCCTCAACCCTCTTTGCGAGGGACCTAAGCCTCTCCTCTAAGGTGCGGTCTGTCTCCGCTTTACGAGAGACTTCTACATAGACGTGGTCGCCGCAGTATTCGTCGAACCTTACACCTTCAGGCGGCGAGGCAGGTATGCCCAGCTCCAGAAAGCCAAGAAGTATGCTGGCCATCTGGACGCCGCTGTCGTCGACGTAATTCAAAACGTAGACTTTATGGCCGGTTTTTGAGAGCGTCCTAGCTACGAGGTCGCCGAGGTAGACGTTTCTAGCGTGTCCGACGTGTAGCGCCTTGTTGGGGTTGACGCTTGTGTGCTCCACCAGCACCACCTTTCCCTCACCTATCTCAGAGCTTGCGTAACCCATCTGCCCGAGCCTGAATATTTCGGATAAGGTGTGCTCGCTAAATCGCCTCCAGTCGGCATAGAAGTTGATGTACCCGGGGGGCACAGCCTTGACGCTCTCAATCAGCTCGCTTGAGCCTAACTTTGAGACAATCTCCTCGGCAAGCTCAAAAGGCCTCTTGCCCACCATGCCCGCCTTTTCCATGGGATAAGCGGTAGTTGCCTCTCCGAACTCGTGGGACCTCGGAGGTACAAGCCTGGCCTCAGGGACCCCCGCCTCCGCTAGGAGCCTCTGAGCCTCCTTGAAGAGCTTCTTAATTGTCAAGACCCCCTCCCTACACATTTCAGGTCCAGATATAAACCGAGACTCCCCCATGTCGGAGTGAAATTCTAAAATCTCCTCACAACCACTATCAATTGTAGAGGATTGCCCACGAACCTGCCGGCCGAGGCCAGGCATAAGCTTGCAGAGTATCAGAGTGCTAGAACGATAGAGGAGAAGATAGAGGTTTTGAAGGAGGCCCTGAGCCTCATACCAGACCATAAAGGCACTGAGAAGCTGAGGAGGCAGCTGAGGAAGAGGCTTGCCGAGCTTAGGGATGAGCTGGAGGAGAGGAGGGTTAGGAGGGCTGGAGGAGGGGCCTCAGAGTTTAGCGTTAAGAAGGAGGGTTGGGTGCAGGCCGCATTCATTGGCATAACCAACTCCGGCAAGTCCAGCCTGCTTCAAGCCCTTACGGGCGCTCCATCGCCGGTGGCCGACTACCCCTTCACAACGCAGAGACCATTCTTGGGAATGATGAATTACTCCGGGTGCGAGATACAGCTGGTCGACCTCCCCTCCTTACTCACTGAAGAGTTTAGGGAGACAGGCCTGGCCTCAAAAAGCATAGGCGTCGCTAGAAACAGCGACCTTCTCATAGTCGTTCTCGACGCCTCGCGAGACCCAGTCAAACAGTTCGAGGCAATCGAGAGCCTCCTCGAGGAGTACGGCATCACGCTCAGGAAGAAGAGCTTCGAGCTTGAGATTGAGAAGAAGGACAGCGGAGGCCTAAGGATGGTCATCATGGGCTCCGTTGAAGGTGGCTACGAGGCTGTAAAGAACCTAGTGACGTCTCTCGGAATCAAATCCGCGGTGATAAAGATCTCGGGTGATGTGAGGCTTGATGAGCTGGAGGAGGAGCTAATCCGGAGACCCGAGTATAAGAGGAGCCTCTTTATCGTGAATAAGTCCGACCTTAACGAGGCGCAAGCAGACCGCGCTGTGAAAGAGCTGGAGGAGAGAGGCTTTAGAGCTATCAAGGCCTCAGCCCACAACGGAGGCGTGGAACAGCTCAAGCAGCGTATCTTTGAGGCTCTGGAGATGATCCGGGTTTATACGCGGAGAGAGGGCCAGGTCTCTGAGAAGCCGCTGCTGCTAAAAAGAGGGGCCACGGTCTACGACCTCGCCGAGAAGATTCATAGAGAGTTTGCGGAGAGGCTGAAATACGCCCGCGTCTGGGGCTCTTCCGCGAAGATTCAGGGCGAGAGGGTTGGGCATGACCATGTGTTGATGGACGGAGACATCGTTGAGATACATCTGTAGCCCAGAAGTTTAAATTAAGCTCCATTCCGACTCTAATCGTGCCGATAGAGTTCAGGAAGATTGTGGTGTCTTCACGGTTCTCCCCGCCGGATTCGGGGGGCGCGGAGAGTTCTCAAGAGATTGAGTATAGGATGGACCCGCTGACTGGAAGATGGTGTAGGCTGAACGTGGTGAGGGCTAGGAGACCTAGGCAGGTCTCAGTGGACACCTCCGCCATCGGGGAGCTTGCAGAGAGGGCGCGGGCGAGCTGCCCATTCTGCCCTGAGGCGATAGAAAAGAGCACGCCAACCTATACACAGCTACCATATAAGAGGCTTAAAAGAGGGGATTGCTGGGTCTTCCCAAACCTCTTCCCATTCTCCAAGCACCACTCGGTAACAGTCTTCACGAGAGAGCACTTCAAGACACTGGACCAGATCACTGCAGATGAGCTGATGAACGGCCTCAACGCCTCTCTGGAATATCTGAGAGACGTGGCAGCCCTCGACCCAGCCGCGCGATACTGGCTGCTCTGCTGGAACAACCAGCCCCCCGCAGGCGCAAGCATACTCCACCCACACCTCCAAGTCTTAGCCGATGAAAAACCCGCGAACACACTTCAGCAAGAGATTGAGGCAAGTGAAAAGTATAGTCGAGAAGGGTCATGCTATTGGGGAGACCTCATCGAAGTGGAGGAGGAGAGGGGTGAGAGGATGGTGAAGCATGGTGAGAGAGTGGCGTGGATTGCGAGCTACGCCCCCCTCGGAAATAGAGAAGCCATAGCGATCTTCAAGGGGATATCTTCCCTCAGCAGGCTGGCGCCGAGCGATGTGGAGGAGTTCTGCAAAGGCCTGATGGGCGTGACTAGATACTATGTAGATGCGGGGTTTACAAGTCTAAACCTGGCATTCTACTCAGGACCCAGCGACTCAGACATAAGCAAATATTTCTATCTCCACGCGAGGATAGTCGCCAGGCCATCACCTACACCCATATACGTGAACGACGACGGCTTCCTTGAGAAACTATTCCTCGAGCCAGTCATTGACGCCACCCCAGAAGACCTCGCAGCCTCTCTAAGGAAATACATGCCCTGAGAGTTGTGGCCGAGATAGAAATTTTACCTCCCACCTCTAAAGAGTTTGTGAGGCCATGATTTCGGTTGAAACAAGATACTACGCGTATCTGAGAGAGATTACGGGTGTGAGGGAGGAGAGGGTAGTTCTGGAGGAGGGCTCCACAGTTGCCACACTCATAGAGAAGCTTGTGGGCAAGTATGGGCCGAGACTAAGGGACTACATTATGACGAGTAGTGGTGAGCTTCGGCCAAACATCGCAATAGCTATCAATGATCTGAAGATACCTGATGAGCCTCTCAGAAAGGCTCTAAAAGACGGTGACAGGGTGGTGATAATTCCGCCGATAGCGGGCGGCATTATCTCCTAAGCTTCCTTAGAGCCTCTAGGTCCATTGTCCCGTAGGTTCTGTAGACGTTCACGATGAGTAGTGTTCCAATAGCAATTACTGACGCGCCGGCCGCCAGTGAGAGGAAGACGAAGGCGAGGGCATAGGGATCTATGCCGCCGGGACTGTTCACGGCTAGGACGACGAAGTTCAGGTGGGCCGCGTTTATCATGAGCTCGATACCGATCAGCTGTTTTATGATGTTGCGTTTAGTTGCTAGCGTGTAGATGCCTATCGCGAAGATTAGCCCGGAGAAAACGATGTACAGTGAAGGGCTTAGCGCCATGCTTATTCACCCTCCCTTAGGAGCGAGGAGAGACCCACAACTATCGCCAGGAGAAGAACGATAACGCCCGTCAGAGCAGGGAAGAAGTCACCCCAAACATATTGGCTCAGAGCCCTTCCAACATCATCAAACGAGCCCCTCACCACCCGCCCCAAGTTCTCAGCCCAGTAATCGTAGAGGAGAGGGCGCGTAGCCAGGCTCGTAATGAAGAGCGCCGAGAAAACCACGGTCGCTAAAACGCCTATGACTTCATTGAGCCTCATGTCTCGTCCCTCCTCGACGTCAGCATTATCATCACGAGGAAGAGCGCAGTAACGCCTCCTGAGTAGACGATTATTTGGAGCGCGCCCACGTGGACAGCGCCGACCAGAATGAAGATGACCCCGACTGTGGCAGTGAAGAGGAGGAGGCCGAAGACAGACCTAGTTAGATTCTTGGTCTCGACTGATAGTACCGCGAAAGCGACGGCAAAAACCAGGAGGAGGAGCTCTAGACCCTCGGGCATCAAGACCGAGATAAATGATTCCTTCCTCTACAAAAAGTTGACATCCCCCCTTAAGCATTCACTGGGCGCAGCGCCGACCTGTCTTCTCGCACAGTAATCGTAGCCGGGAGGAGCCAGGCGAGGAGAATCATGAAGCCGTGGGCAGCCCTGAAGTATAGGTCGCGCTCTGGGTCAGTGGCCGAGCTCCACATCCTATACGTGATTAGGGTTGCGAGTGACGCGGCGAAGAGGGCTTGGATACTTCTCCGCGTGCGGAATATGATGAGGATTAGAGCAAGCAGGAAGAGTGTTGAGATGATGAGATTAGAGAGGACTAGGGGCGCGGCTGGCCCCAGCTCCGCGGCTAGTCTCAAGCCCTGAAGGGTGTAGATTAGTAGGTTTAGTGCGCACACAAAGACCGTCGGCGATGCCTTGAGGGTTCTTCTCCACATACCGGGTAGTATATGCGCATAAGCTAGTTCTTCAGACCGACGAGTTGGTGATTATTTTTTGCTTGACTTCCTCCACATGCTGGGGGAGGTTCTCGAGAATTGCTGGCGGCAGAGCTGAGAAGACAAAGCTCTCCCCTGACTCCTTTGAAGCATTATAGTAATCTGATACGTGTTTGCCTGCTATGCGGTCCTCGGATGGGAGCATCTCCTTGTCCGAGGTGATTTTTAGACCTGCGTCCAACGCACCCCTGACAGCCGCGAAGAGCCTTGAGCCTGGATGAGGGGCGTGCATTCCAAGATCGACTATCGCCTCCCCGTATCCTTTACTCGTCGCCTTTTTGCCTGCAAGGAGGCCTGCGAGATATGCGGCAGGTATGTTCTTCCCCCCACCCTGCCAGCCATATTTACTGAGCATCTTCGTGGTAACCGTTACCGCCGTATAATCTCCGCCCCTCCGCGACTCAACCAGCTGAACAGTCAGATACTTGTTGCTTCTCCTAACCACTAGTCTTGGCTTGCCGGACTTTACAAGTTTTAGCCTTTTCCTGTAGTTTGTGTGGCCGCTAAGCGCTCGCCGAGGAGGCCGTCTTGAGAGAGGTCTAACGGGAGACATATCTTATGCACCTGCTAGTAGGAGGCCGTTTTCCTTCAAGTAGTTTTTCAGCTCTGTCACTGATTTGAAGCGCCCAGCCTTGACTTGGAGATAGACGCTTCTATAGGCTTCTTCTCTCAGCATCCGTGCCGCCTTTAGCCTTCCCAGATATTTTCTCTGAGCCCTGACCCTCATCATCCATCTCTCTTTTCGCGACAGGATTGAGTATTTTCCACCTTTCCGTCTACCCGGCCCCCTCTTCTCCGGCTCACGCCTGCGGACGCTTCCCTTCTTGGCCTCGGCATATATGGCTCCCTCCTCAATGAGCCTTCTGATGTCTGCGCGAGTGATGGCGTCCTCGATGTCCTCCAGCCTCTCAGGGTCAAACCTGACTCTGCTTTCTCCGCAGCCCAGAATCTCAGCCGCCAATCTTTTCTGAATATTTAGGCTCATATCGTTGCACCCCTCGGCGGATTTAGAACCCTCAGCCCGAGAGAGACGGCCCTCTCATAGACTCTCAGCTTGCTTCTGGCACCCAAGGAGGACGCAATCCTCACAGCATGCTTCGTGGGGTCGAGCCCCTCAAGCTCGGAGAGGTTGTGGACAAGGACCTCCCTGAATCCTGACGGATGTAGTCCCCGGTAAGCTTTGGGAGACCTGTATCCCACCTTTACCAGCGGAGGCCACCCCCGCTTCTGAAGCCTCATCTTGCTATCCTTGCCCCGTGGCCTCCTCCATTTCTCGCCGAGCCTCTTGTAACGCTTGGCCTCCTGCCTGACGAAGACAGGTCTCTCCTTCCGCGTCCTCAGAACCTTACTCGGTATCTTGACGATTGCCTTCCTCTTGGGCTCTACGGCTTCCTCCGACATTCTATTCACTCTCCTAACCCCGTCTATAAAAACCCGACACGAATATAGGCACCCGTCTCCAAATTTCTAAGATGGTTGACGCGCGTCTGCCTAGCCTTTGAGGTCCACCAGCCTTTCAGGCTGAATATAAGGCTGAAGAGTGAGGCGCTGAGCAGGGCTGGCGTCGACGCTGTTCCCGAGCTTTATCTTGACGAGACCCTAAATAGGGAGATTTTTCTGAGGGTCGCTAGGAAGTGCTACATACCCGCCAACAACATCATCTTGAAGGCTATTGACGAGGCCGCCTCGACGGGGAGAGATTTCAAGGTGAATTTCAGCATCTCAGGAGTGTTTTTAGAGCAGGCGGAGAGATGGGCTCCAGAGATAATCGACCAGTTTCAGAAGATGGTCTCAACCGGCAGGGTGGAGCTTTTAGAGCAGACATACTATCACAGCCTTGCAAGCCTCTACGGACCCGATAGCGACGAATTCAGGGAGCAGGTCAAGATGCACAGAGAGGCTATGCTGTCCTATTTCGGCTACGAGCCGCGAGTCTTCGAGAACACAGAGCTCCTATACAATAACTCTGTGGCGAGAAGCGTCAGGGAGATGAACTACAAGGGCATCATAATAGAGGGGGTCGAGCGGGTCCTCGGCGGCCGCTCACCCAACTACGCCTACACTCCTCCCAACAGCGACTTAAAGATACTGACACGCAACTACAGGCTCTCTGACGATATAGCGTTTCGCTTCTCGGAGAGGACCTGGCCCGGCTACCCCTTAACAGCCGACAAGTATGCAGCCTGGCTCTCTGCAATCGAGGGAGATTACGTCTTGATCTTCATGGACTATGAGACTTTCGGCGAGCACCACTGGCCGGAGTCTGGAATTCACGAATTTCTCAGACACCTGCCCCGCGAGGTTCTGAGATATCAGCACCTATCCTTCAATACGGCTTCAGAGATCGTGGACGCGGCTGAGCCAAGGGGCGTCATCTCCGTGGGGGACCTCGAGACTATCTCTTGGGCGGATGTGGAGAAGAGCACCGACGCGTGGCTTAGCAACCCCATGCAGATCACCTGCTTCAATGCTTTGAAAAGGATGGAGCGCGTGGTCAGGAGCAGCCGGTCTGAGAGGTTGATAAGGGCTTGGAGGTTGCTTCAGATAAGCGACCAACTCTATTACATGTATGCAAGGCACGGACCCTCCGGCGTCGTGCACGCATATTTCGGCTACACAGACCAGATGAACATGTTCTATTCTTTTTTGAGAGCGGTTTCCCATCTTCAAGCCCTTACAGCAGAGATTATTGGAGGTGACGCGGGGGAGGCTGTAAGGTTTCTCAGGGTTGTGCCTCCCGACAGGGCCTTTCACTATCACGAGGATGGGAGATATATTGGGCTATCAGCCCACTCTTTATACGAGTTGTTAGAGACCATCCCACTCGCAACAAGCAACTCAATACTCTTCCACGCGGCCTGCAGACACTTTGAGAGATGGGTGCGGTCGACTATAGGTGACAGAGTTTTAGCGGATAGGCTGAGAGAGATTGAGGCTGACTCCAGCGAGGACCTCGTAAAGAAGATCATGTCAGCCATCGAGCACAGAGTCAGGGAGCTTGAGGCTAAGATTCAACCTCCCTGAGCCATCCCCTAGCACGGTTTAGGGCCGCCCGCCACCCCTTGAGGCCGCTGATCCTCCTCTCCATTGGCCAGGTAGGCTTAAACTTGGCGGATTCCCGCCACAAAGATCTTAAAGTCTCAAAGTCTTCCCATACATCCGAGGCTAAACCCGCGGCGAAGGCCGCACCAAGCGATGTGGTCTCCGCAAATTCTGGCCTCACGACCTCGCATCCGAGAATATCTGCTTGTAGCTGCATCAGGTAATCATTCATGGAGGCTCCTCCGTCAACTTTTAGAACAGAGAGCCTTATACCGGTGTCCTTCTCGATCGACTCGACGACGTCATAGACTTGCCAGCAGATGCTCTCTAAGGCCGCCTGTATTATGTGCTCGCGCCTCGTGTATGCTGAGAGGCCAATTATTACGCCCCTAGCGGTGGGGTCCCAGTAGGGCGCGAAAAGGCCGCTAAAGGCTGGCACCAAATACACGCCCGCAGAGCCCTCCTCCCCGGTTCTCGAAGCAACCTCTCCGCTCTCTCTCGGAGAAGAGATAATCCCAAGATTCTCTGCCAGCCATTTGAGGAGAGAGCCCGCTATGGCTATCGACCCCTCCATCGCGTACGTCGCTTTACCTCTCTCCGAGCTGTAGGCCACCGTCGTTAAAAGGCCATGCCTCGAAAGCTTAGGCGTCCGCCCTATGTTTTGGAGCAGGAAACACCCCGTCCCATATGTGTTCTTCGCATCGCCGACCGAGTAGCATGCCTGACCCACGAGGGCGGCCTGCTGGTCTCCCAGATCGCCACAGACAGGGACTTCCTTTCCCAGAATCCCCCAGAGATCGGTGAACCCATAGTAGTCTGAATAGATACTGGGGAGAGGATCGGGCATTATATCATCAGGAATGCCGAAGAGGCTGAGTAGCTCGTCAGACCAATCCAACTTGTGGATATCGAAGAGCATGGTTCTTGAGGCGTTAGAGTAGTCCGTTACGTGAGCGCCACCATTGGTTCTGCGGGTCATGTTCCAGATTAGCCAGGAGTCTATGGTCCCAAATGCTAGCTCGCCTTTCCTCGCCGTCTCTTGCGCCTTAGGCACATTCTTGAGAGCCCACTCGATCTTTGTGGCGGAGAAATAGGTTGATGCGTAGAGCCCGGTGAGCCTGTGTATCGTGTCCTCCTCGAGACCCTGCGCCCTGAGCTCGTCGCACCTATTTCTTGTTCTGGTGTCTTGCCAGACAATCGTATTATAGACTGGTATGCCAGACCTCTTGTTCCAGAGAACCGTGGTCTCTCTCTGGTTAGTAACGCCTACGCCTGCGACCGAGCCTGCCTCGAGGTTTACACCCCGTAGAGCCTCTCTCAAGACTGCCTTGGTGGCCTCAAGTATTTCGAGGGGGTCTTGCTCAACCCACCCCGGCCTAGGATAGATGTTGGCGTGCTCCTTATACGCCCATGAGACGGGCCTGCCCTCCTCGTCCACGACCAGACACCTTGTCCCGGTTGTGCCTTGGTCTATAGAGACCGTGTAGCGCAAATCAAAAGCCTAGTCAAAGCAACTCTATTATAGTTTTGCTGGGAGGCAAGAAGGAGTGGCCACCCCCTCAAGTAGCTTACGCAATGTAAACCGTTAAAGACTGGGTCGCGGCCCCTGGATGAGGATGCAGGATATCCTGACCGCAATAGTCTATGTCCTCCCCGCCTATGTGGCTAACGGAGCCCCAGTTGTAATTCTCCGACTTATCGGTAGCGGTCATCCAATCGATCGGGGAAAAACACTCCGCGACGGCAGAAGGCTTCTCGGAGATGGAAAGACACTTGAGGGTCTCGTCTCAGGGCTCGCTACGGGGCTCCTAACTGCGATTGCTATACAGATATCCATCCCCTGGCTCTACCGTGGGCCTCCCGAGTATACGTTACTGCCTGTAGGCGCGATGGTCGGGGACTTACTGGGGTCGTTCTTAAAGAGGAGAATAGGACTTGAGAGGGGGAGGCCAGCCCCAGTTCTAGACCAACTCGGCTTCATGGCCGCAGCCCTTTTACTGGCCTCATTGCCGTATGGACCGCCCAGCTGGCTAGACAGCTCGACACTCACACTCATCCTACTGGTCACAGCGATTCTTCACGTGTCAACAAATGCCTTAGCATATCTGGCAGGCTTAAAGGATAAATGGTATTAGTATATAGGCTGCTCAGCCACAGTGCATGGTCGGATGGGAAGTTTAAGCATAAGGGCTAGGGCAATCTGCGGCCCCACCGAGTCTGAGGCCAAAGTGAGGCAGGCGATACTCAACATCCTGTCCATAGAGCGTGAAATGACATTCACGGCCCACAGGTTGTCGGGGATTTTCGGAGAGCCACTGACAGTCCTTGAGGTGGAGGTTCCTGAAGAGCTTGCTGAAGAGACGGCTCAACGCATCCTCTCGAAGCTCCCTCAAGAGTATCTCTCGGAGAGGATTGAGAGGAGTGGGGCGGTGGAGAGGATTCATCTCAGGCTTGACAAGCAGCTGGCATACCTTGGGATAATCCAGCCCTCGGAGGTAGACTCAATCAAGCTGGAGATAACCTCCAGGAAGTGATGAGGCATAGAGGCGGTTCCCCAATGCCCCGAAGGTTTGTAGATTCCTGGCTGAGGCCGCCGGACACATCCTCTCTAGAGCGGATGCTCAAGTCCTGCTGCGAGCTTGGATTCTGGGCTGTGGCTGTCGAGGTTGACGATAAGTTTTGGAGCGAGGCTAAGCGGCTGACCTCGAGCTACGGCCTAGAGATATTCCGCAGAGTCACCCTACACCCCAGTTCGAAGGGTGAGCTGTATAATTTGCTAAGGAATGTTCGCTGGAAATGTGACCTTGTCTCTGTCGTAACAAACATCAGGGATGTTTTTATGGCTGCGGCCCGCGATATGAGGGTTGACACCGTTGTTGCGAACCATATCGACGCTGTTTATCTCGATAGACACGTGGTCCAGGTTGCCGTCAACTCTTTCGAGGTTGTCTTCTCGAACATCGCTGTCCAAGGTTTTGAGTCTGTGAGAAACTCTATGCGTGTTGTCAGGACAGCATACAGGAGTCGCCTTAAACTCATAGTCTCCTCGGGAGCACAGGACGAGTTTTCGTTGAGGTCGCCGCGTCAACTCGCATCGATTCCTTGGTGCCTTGGAGCCGGGCCAGACTTCGCACTCAACACAGTCTCGACTACTCCCGCCAAGATTCTCGTGGAGAATCGCGGCAGGCTTGAGGGGCGCATAAGCCCGGAGGGTGTTTGGAGACTTGTCGAGGGTGAGGAAGAGGTATCTCCTAATTAGGGTTTATCCGAGGGAGGTCGATGTTACACCAGCAGAGTTAAAGAGGACCATTGTTGACGAGCTTTTGGGGCTGGGTGGCCTGCTCTCGCTCGCTGAGTCAGATATCTCTGTAAAGAGGACTCGGCTGCAGGGCGGTGAATACATTTTAAGGTGTGGGTTGAGGTCTCTCCCCGTGGTACTCCTCTCAACGGCTATGGTCCGTCAACTCGGAGGGAAGAAGGCGAGGCTGGACATTGTGAAGATCTCCGGGACACTAAAGGGCCTGACGTCATGACATTACTCCACTGTTACTCCTGGCTCTTACCGCATAACCCGCAGAATATTGCTCCCTCCTGCATGACCGCTCCACAGAACTTACATCTGGCGGCAGAGTATACGCCGGCCTCTCTCCTCCTCTCAATCCTCCTCGATATTCGGAGAGAGACCTCCATCATTAACACGAGGGGAAGGAATAGGACTGTGTTCCCCACGAGCCAGCCGTCGGGAGTTATGAACGCTATTACTATGTAGAGGATTCCGTAGAAGTAGATTCTGTTCCTTGAGAGTATGTTGGAGCTCAGAATGCCCAGCCTGACCAGTAAGACGAAGATTACGGGGAATGTGAAGAGAAGCCCCATTGAGCCTACAGTCGAGAAGACAAACATGTAGTAGTCTCCAGCCTCTATCAGCCTCAAGTGTGGAGGTATACCAATTATGTCGGCGAAAATCGCCATAAACCTTATGATAAGCGGCACAACTATGAGGTAGCTAAACAGGGCGCCAACTGCGAAGAGCACGATAAAGGCTGTGAGGAAAGGCCAGACGAGGCCCTTTTCATGAGGATAAAGTGCGGGGTTGACATACGCATAGATTTCATACCCAATCACAGGGATAATCGTGATAAAAGCGACAAGAGCCGCGGCTATGAAGTATATCTCAAGCGGAGATACCAGCCTGCCCGGAATTATACTGAATATACCGCCGGCCAGCGAGACAGCGTGCTCCAGCACCACGCTGATTACGGGCGTGTATTCTCCGGTAAAGATCGTGCTTATGCTGGAGATTGAGATGTTTGAGGGGAAGGCTAGCCAGAAGAAGAGAGCCACGAAATAGCTAATCACTATAACTTTTAACCTATCCCTAAGCTCCAGGATATGCTCTATGAAGGTCATCTCGTTCGGATTCTTCCGCACCTTTCTACGCCCCATCCCCTACCTCCCCAGTTCGCCCAACCATGTTGATGCTTCGTCACGATGGATATAAATTAGACGCAGAAAACTCCGAGATTGATGGAGAAGATAAGCGCATTCTTCCAGTCAACGATTCTCGCATCTACGGCCATAGTAATCATGAATGTCATCGGCAGTTACGTCTCGGCGATCGGGGCGGGTATGGCCTGTCCTGACTGGCCTCTCTGCCCGTTTCCCGATTCGTTCCCGGTCTTGATGGAGTTTCTGCACAGGGTATGGGGAGTTTTCGTCGTATTAACGATTCTGCTGACTGTTATTAGGGCAAGGCGTCTTGAGCCATTACGCGGGCTCAAAGTTGTTAAGGCCCTCGCCCAGCTATCTCTGCTGGTTGTTATGATTCAGGTGGCTATGGGGGCAATAGTGGTATTCACCGTTTTGAGGCCTGAGTTTGTCGCCCTGCATCAGCTTCTTGCACAAATCACGCTCGCATTTCAGGCAGTAGCAGCTGGGCTGAGCTGGGCAGAGATAGCTAGAGAGGCAGGAGCGGAAAAAAGCTCGTGAAAGGGCGCTAAAGTCAAGACTGTTCCTCTTTTTCTCCTTTCTTCATCTCCCTCCTTAACTCGCCCAAGCTTTTCGCGAACCTAAGAATAAGGTCTGGCTTGAAGAATATAATCAGGACAAATATGACGATGATTATCAGCGCAGCCTCGAGAACGGTTAACATGGTTATGCAGCCAATTTGGCTTTAATCTCCTGTATCAGGGCCTCCCTGGTCTTGCCCTCAGTGGGAATTCCAAGCGTCTTCGCGATTTCAAGCAACTTCTCGTCCGAGAGCGACGAGACATCGGCAGAGGATTGAGGCTCCTTCGAGGAGACCGAGCCCTCCCCTGAGCCTGACTCTTTACTTGCTTTCTCAAACTCCTTCTTCGCCTGCCCGAAGGCCTTCGCTATCTTGGGCAGCCTCTCGGGGCCCCACAAGAACAAAACTAGCAACACGGCCACTACGATGAGCCATTCAAACCCTGTCCAAGTCAAGCCTCATCCAACCTAAGCTGACCCTCAGGCTATATAAGTATTTGCCGACCTACTCTGATATCCACAAGTGCATACCATCTACGTAAACCTCTTTTTTGAAGAGCGCGGGCTCTTTCTTGTACCTCTCAATTGCCTCGTGCAGAGCCTTTATCACTTGCTCCCTGTGGCCGCCGGCCGCAACTACGAGCACAAGAGGCTCACCTGGCTTAAAACGGCCCTGCAGATGCCATATACCGACGTATGCCACTCCGTGCTTCTCCTTGACCTCGCGGCAGATTCTATCTATCTCGAGGTTGGCGTTCTCTTCATAAGCCTCTATCTCGAGCATCTCTACCTCTCTCCCATCTCTGCTCTGGGCGCGTGTGACGCCAATGTATAGTGCTACGGCTCCAATCTCTCCTCCCTCATAGATCTCTGGGAGCACTGGGATGATCTCCTCTATTCTAAGATCGCTCGACGAATACACTCCCGGTCTTGGAAGCCGGCTTAGTCTCGACTTTTCCAAGAAAGCTATTTCGCCCCCCTCTTGATAGCTGTCACGCTTAAGGCTGCCGCGACTCTCCTCGCCAAGGCTCTGAAGGCTTCTGAGGCCGGTGAAGCAGGGTCGGCTACTAGTGCGGGTGTCCCGTTGTCGCTGCCCTCTCTGAGGGATGGGAGGAGCGGTATCTGTGCGAGTAGAGGAATTCCCAAGCTCTCTGCGACCTTTGCCCCTCCTCCGCGCCCAAATATATGCTCGGTTCTCCCACAGTCTGGGCAGACGTAATGAGACATGTTCTCCACTATGCCCAGTATCTCTACTCCCAGTTTCTGGAACATCCTGAGGGCCTTCATGGCTATGTCCAGCGACGCATGCTGTGGTGTAGTAACTATTAGCGCGCCAGTTATCGGGATTGTTTGAGCCAAGGAGAGAGGCGCGTCGCCGGTTCCAGGTGGAAGGTCCACCACGAGATAGTCCAGCGCCCCCCACTCCACTTCGAGAAGCATCTGCCTAACGGCGCCTCCAACAAGTGGGCCACGCCAGATAACAGGTGTATCATCCGGCACGATCAGGCCCATCGACATGATCTTCAGGCCTAAGGGGCCGTCGGCGGGCTTAAGCTTCTTTCCCCCCTGCACGCCGAACTTCAGGTCACGAATGAATCTTGTCAAGCTCGAGCCATAGATGTCAGCGTCCAAAATCCCGACGGAGGCTCCTGCCTCGCAGAGAGCGACGGCAAGGTTCGTGGCAACGGTTGTCTTCCCGACACCCCCTTTTCCGCTCCCCACCGCAACCACATTCTTGATTCCGGGCACTTCCAGAGGAACCCGCTGACCCGTCCAGCCCTCCCTAACTCTTGCCGTCACATTCATCTTAACTGATTTGACGCCCTGCACATTCTCCACCACGCTCCTCGCCATCTGCTCTATCTGAGAATTGAAGGGGCAGGCAGGGGTCGTCAGCTCCAGAGTGAACGACACATCCCCATCGCGCACACTGAGGTCCTTTATCATCCCCATGCTCACGATATCCATGCCGAGCTCAGGGTCCTTGACAGTCTTCAGGGCTCTCAGAACCTCATTTTCGCTCGGCTTCATCCCACCCTATTCTAAATTACATCGTTATTTAAAAAAGAGAGCATTCATGTCATATATGTGAGGTTCAATGAAACGGTATATAAATGGGGGCAAAACAGACATGACTCGATAAAGGGGATGACGACGGCGGAGATTGGCCAGGTTCAGCGGCCTACTCTTAGGCTGAGCGGCTTCTTCGATGACCTATACAGTATAAGCGATGAGGGGCTGCCTGTCTTTAAAATGTTTATCGGTGGCAGGTGGGTTGAGTGCCTAAAAGGTGCGACTTTCCCAGTGGATACGCCCATCGATGACAGCGTCTTTGCGTATGCGCAAAAGGGTGATGAGAGGGATGCTGAGCTAGCAGTCGCCGCGGCCAGGGAGTCAAGGCCTCAGATTAGGGCGATAGCTGCGATCGACAGGATCGAGATGTTCCACGACACAGCCTCGATAATTGAGAGGCATCTTGAGGACTTTGTTAATGTCTTGATGCTCGAGGCAGGTAAGACTCGTTCTGACGCGCGTGGAGAGATTACGGCTGTTGTCGAGAGGATGCGGATGACGATGGAGGATGTATCGAAGGTGAGCGGTGAATACAAGCCTGGGGACTGGTCGGCAGACACTATGGGGAAGATAGCCATAGTTCTTCGCGAGCCAGTTGGAACCGTTGGGGCCATAGGCCCGTTCAACTATCCCCTCTACATCCCGGCAGCCAAGATTATACCGGCCCTCCTTTCAGGAAACACCGTGGTGGTCAAACCCTCAAGCGACACGCCGTTAAGCCAACTCCTGTTGGCGAAGGCCTTAGAGGAGGCGGGAGTCCCGCCAGGCGTTCTCAACGTCGTAACAGGGCCGGGGAAGATTGGCTCCACGATAGCAGGCCACGAAGATGTGGGCTTGATATCTTTCACAGGCAGCACAGAGGTCGGTAGAGAGATCGCGAAGATTGCGGCTAACAAGAGGCTTCACTTAGAGCTTGGCGGAAAAGCATACGCCATCGTGCTAGATGACGCGGATTTGGAGCTTGCAGCTAACAGATGTGTGATGGGCTCAGTCCGGAACGCGGGTCAGAGATGCGACGCCGTGAGCGCGATATTGGTAGTCGAGTCTGTGGCCGACAAATTCGTCGCGAAGGTGCTCGAGGAAGTTGACAAGATCAAGTTTGGAGACCCGAGGAACGAGGGGGTAACTGTGGGCCCACTTATAAACAAGGCCGCCGCAGAGAGGGTTAACGCCTTGGTGCGCGACGCGGTCGAGAAAGGAGCCAAGTTACTTAGAGGAGGGAGATATAGGGGCAGCTACCACGAACCCACGGTTCTTGACATGGTTCCGCTCGACGCAAGAATCATTTGGGAGGAGACTTTCGGACCTGTAGTCACCATAGCGCGGGTCAAAGACGAGAATGAGGCCTTATCCATCGCTTCAAAGAGCAGGTATGGTCTCGACTCCTGCGTCTTCACTAACGACTTTTACAGGATGTGGAGGATAGCAAAGACTCTCCAAGTGGGAGCGGTAACGATAAATGACTTTCCACGCCACGGAGTGGGATACTTCCCATTCGGGGGTGTGAAAGACTCGGGCATAGGGCGCGAAGGTATCGGCTACTCGATAGAGGAGATGATGGTCCTCAAAACAATCGTCCTCAACCTAGAACCGGCTCAGCTCGGAAAGGTGAAGAGGACTAGGCCGAGACACCGCTAATCCCGCTCGTCGAGTAGATATATAGGAGAAGGGCCGCAATACTCTTTAAGTCATTTATTTCATTCTCCCTGATCGCCTTCAGCACCTCATCCGCGCTCATCTTGACTACTTTTATGTTCTCGTCTGGCTCGTGTCTCGTGCCTGAGCCGCGGGCGGCCTCTGCTTTATAGATATATAGCGTCTCGCTGGAGTATCCCGGAGCCGTGTAGGTCTTTGCGATGAGGCGGAGTTCGCGCGCCCTATACCCTGTCTCCTCCTCAACCTCTCTGAGAGCACACTCTTCAGGGGACTCACCCCGCTCGAGCGTCCCTGCAGGTATCTCCAAAGTAATCTCGTCCACTCCAACTCTATATTGAGTAACCAGCAGGAATCTTCCATCCTCATCCAGCGCTACAACCGCAACGGAGCCCGGATGCTCAACGACCTCTCTGACCACCTCCCTACCGTCATAGATTGCGCGGACATGCTTGACGGAGAATAGCCTCCCCCTATACACTTCCTCAACAGACGCGATCTCCGGGCGGCTGCTCATTATCCCGCTATGGGAGAGTCGTTTTTATAAATTACTAGCCACGGTCTAGGATATGTGAAGATTCTATTTCTATTGTTAGACGGAGTCGGCGACAGGCCCTCTAAAGTCTTGAACGGCCTTACACCTCTCCAAGCCGCCCGGATACCATTCATCAACGGACTTGCGCGCGCCGGGATGAACGGCGTCATCGACCCCGTAGCCCCCGGGGTTCCCGTTGGCAGCGACACGGGCCACCTCTCCATACTAGGCTATGACCCATACAA
Source organism: Thermoproteota archaeon (assembly GCA_030550155.1). Lineage (GTDB taxonomy): Archaea > Thermoproteota > Nitrososphaeria_A > Caldarchaeales > Calditenuaceae > HRBIN02. Next base: position 21,751 of record JAUQPZ010000008.1, on the reverse strand, counting down.
GTATTATCCTGGTAGGGGGCCCTTCGAGGCTATAGGTGCTGGGGTCAGGCTTAGGGCTGGAGATGTCGCTTTCAGATGCAACTTCGCCTCGGTTGACGACAACGACGTGGTGGTGGATAGAAGGGCCGGCCGGATAGGCAGTCAGGAAGCGGGACAGCTTGTTGAGAGCCTTTCTGAGGTTAAGGAGATTGACGGCGTCGAGGTTATGATAAAACACACTGTAGAGCATAGAAGCGTCCTTGTTCTACGTGGAGAGGTCTCGGACAGAGTCTCAGACATCGACCCACACAAAGACAATCTTCCCGTGGCGTGGGCTAGGCCTCTCGATGAGTCGAGAGAGGCTAAGAGGACGGCTGAGGTCCTAAACAAGCTGTTGAAGAGATACAGGGAGATTCTTGAATCCCATCCCGTGAACTTGAGAAGGCGAGGCCAAGGACTAGCTGTCGCGAACATGGTTTTACCGCGGGGAGCGGGTCGGATGCCTAACCTCCCATCCCTTGACTCTAAATATCATCTAAAGGCAGCTGTGATCGCGGGCGCGGCCCTATACAAGGGTGTATGCAACACGGTGGGTATGGAGATCGTTGAGGCCCCAGGGGCAACAGGGACGCTGAGCACCGACCTTAACTCTAAGTTCAAGACCGCCTTCGATGCCCTAAGGAGCTACGACTTCATATTCCTCCACATCAAGGGAACAGACACAGCGGCGCATGATAAAGACCCTCTAACCAAGGCACAGTTCCTCGAGAAGATAGACACAGCGTTCAGTGACAACTTTGACCCGCCCAGCGAGGAATTCATAGTCTGTATAACAGGTGACCACACGACCAGTTCCCTTACAGGCGAGCATAGAGGAGACCCTGTTCCTGTTCTGATAAGTGGATACGGTGTGCGCGTTGACCACGTGAGTAGGTTCAACGAGGTTGACTCTGCGCAGGGAGCCATGGGGAGGCTTAGGGGGACCGACTTGATGAGTGTTCTGATGGACCTTGCTAACAAGACTGAGAAGTTTGGTGAATAGCCACTATCTACTACTCTTCTTACCTATTCTTTTTCTCAGCAAGCCTTCGACCTCCGACCTGAATGATTTCTCAACCATGAACCTCCTCTCAAAATAATCGCAGAAGCTCAAAGCCCCGCATAGATATTCCTGCTTCATTCTCAGGAGCTCCCATGAATAATGCTTAAGGTCGTCCTCAATACTCAGAGGCTTCATCCCGACTGTTGTTGCTGCCTTCTAAGGAGTGTCTCGCCAATCTCTTCAAGAAGCTTACTTCCCTTCCTCGTCAATACGCGCCCCTTCTTAGACTTTTGGAGCAGACCTGCCGCCTCCAGCTGCTGGAGAGCCTTCCTTATCACGCTTCCGCTCCCCGGTGCGAAATGAGGGTTCCTGTGGCCCATTCTTATCCTCCCGCCATACATCTTACGGAGCCTCGAGACGCCCAGACCATCGCGGTAGACATACAGCTTCCTCAAGATTGCGGCGCAACGGATATACCACCAGTCGGGGTCCGAAGGAGGCCTGTCCTTCGAGACACCTGTCTTGACGAACGGCGCCCACTTGGGAGGAGTCACGATATTGTTCTCCTTAAGGTAGTGCGCAGTAGCCCTGATCAGCTGGAGAGGGTTGACGAGCCTGACACTCAATTCCGATTTTCTGAGTAGTTTCTTGTGGATAGCCGTATTTAACGCTGCCTTCAAGCAATAGGTTAACGTTCCTGCAAAAGTCGAGGCCACTGGCTTCACTTTCTTCAAAGTCTTGGGCGGGTTATTCTTATATGGCAGGCCGCCTCTTCTGGACCCTCGATGGACTGGCCACAGCTCATCATGACCGTCATCTTGGTCTCTGCCTCAGGCGCGCTTGCTCCAGGCCCCCTACTAGTTGCGACTTTAAGTGAGAGCATTAAGCGGGGGGCGAGCGTCGGGCTTCACTCAGCCACAGGTCACATGGTGGTTGAGCTTCCTCTTGTTATCTTGATAGCTCAGGGTCTTGTGGCCATGCTTGAAGGTAGTGCCTTAGCCCGCTTAACCATATCTGTTTTGGGCGTTTTAGCGCTGGTTTTTTTCGGCTTGATGCAGATTCGTGGGGCACTAACGAGGAGGCCGGCTGATCTTCAAAAACTAGGCACAGATTCCCCGAGGAGTGGCATGCTGATAGGCATCATATTCACCGGCTTGAATCCATACTTCATAGCCTGGTGGCTTACAATAGGCGCCCGCCTGATCTCTGACTCCTTCGCAATGGCGGCATGGACCGGCGTCGCTGTCATGTATATGTCGCATATCTGGATAGACTATGCCTGGCTCTACTCTATGAGCGCAGTAGCTTGGAGGGGGAGCATGCTCATCAGGTCGCGGTTTCTGCGTATTATGAACTTGGTCTTGGGCGCACTACTTATCTTGCTCGCCTTGTTCATGAGCCAGGATTTATTCTCGATTGTATTCTCTTAGCCATACCTAGAGAGTATTGTGAAATTCGGTTGGCTACTCCAGTATAAATGCAGCGTGTCCGTGTAAAGTCGATGCGTCTTCCGTGGTCTCGTGAGTCAAAAGTCTGGTCGAGAGTCGAGGAGGTCTCGATAAACCTCTCAGTTCTAAACAATCGCCTCTCAGCGCGTGTTGACCAGATGAGCAGGAGGAGCAGGGAGCTCTTCGACGCCTGTGTGAAGGCACATCGGGAGGGAGACATGGAGAGAGCAGCGCTCTACGCCTCAGAGCTCTCTCAGCTCAGAAAAACACTCAACAGCACGATCAGGTGCCAGTTGTCTCTTGAGGCCGTCACTTACAGACTCGCAACGGTTAAGGACATGAGAGATGTCAGGCTGGTGCTACAGCCCATTAGGGGTGTTGTCTCAAAGATCGGGCAGGAGCTTCACGGAGCCCTACCCGAGGTCGGCGAGCGTATTTTAAGAATCCAAGAACTATTGGATGATGTCTCTCTGGAGATCGGCTCTGTTGAAGACAGAGGCTTCAACCGCTTTGAAGCCAGTGAGGAGGAGGCTAGGCGGATACTTGAAGAGGCCGCGGAGGTCGCTGGCAGAAGAGCGAATAAATAATGGAAGAGGAAACAAAGATATATTCGGAGGATACATATCTATGCATTTGGCGAGATGAAAACAAAGAGGTCATGCGGCGCGGTCGTGTTCAATGACTCCATTGGCGACAATTATTATCTTCTACTACTCTACGGGGGTGGACACTGGGACTTCCCAAAGGGTGGAATAGAGGAGGGTGAATCCGAGATTGAGACGGCGTTGCGCGAGCTCAGGGAGGAGACAAGTTTACAGAACGTCGAGGTTATCGACGGGTTTAAACGAGTCATAAGTTACCATTACAAAAGCGATGATGAAGTTGTCCTCAAAACCGTTACCTTCTTCCTCATGCACACAGGCGAGTTCCGCGTAGTCCTCAGCAAGGAGCACAAGGCATATGCATGGATGAAGTTCAAGGATGCGCTCTCACAGGTAACCTTCAGGACGGCGAAGCAGGTCCTAGTTGACGCCGAAAACTTCATAAGGTCTCACCCCTTATTTGGCGGCAACAAGACATACGTGAGGAGTACGAGTTGAGGAAAATTGAGGCGCTGGACAATCTTAATACTACTACTCATCTTCATGGCACACGCGCAGCTTGGGTTTGGGCAACAAGTAAGCCTAGTTGTCCGCGTTTTCGACCCCTCAGGAAACCCTAGAGCGGGAGTCGAGCTCATCATTTCAAACTCCACTTTCAGGAGACCGTTTGAGACGACGGCGCAGGGACTGGCAGAGTTTAGGCTCCTCTCTCCAGGGACCTACAACGTCTCTGCAACAGTTGACGGAGTAGTGGTGGCTTCAGCCACCGTTAACTATCCGGAAACAACATCCCTCAACCTCACTCTAAGTATACAAAATATCGAGCTCGTCGTCACGGACGTTGATGGAAAACCTGTGGAGGGGGTCTCGGTCGAGCTTAGGTCGGAGCAGGGGCCCGTGATTAGACGCGGGTCCACAGATTCTAATGGGAGATTTTTCGCGAGGGATGTCCCCTTTTCAAACCTATCACAGGTAGGCCCCTACAGGGTCACAGGAACTCTACAGCGTGTGACTGTGCTGAACTCGACGATAAACGTGCTCCCCGAGTCTAGGGAATATAGACTCGGCTCCAGCGTTGTAGGCGTGCTGGTAAATGTGTTAGACTTCTTCGGTAAGGTGGTGAACGCTACTGTCCGCTTCAGCGCGGAGCTACTGAACTTCTCAACGGCCGTGAGAACAGGCGCCTCCGTAAAGATACCTTCGTCAAGTATTGCGGGCAAATACGCTGTAGAGGTGGTGAAGACTTATGGACAGTTAAGGCCTGAGGTTGTGCTTCTGAGAGAGGAGACGGACCTGTTTAGGAGCCTTAACCTAACGTATGTTCTCGACGTGTCCGACATAACTATCAGGGTCGTTGATGATGGAGGAGACGCTGTGAGGGGCGTGCAGGTGCTGCTTGAATCTGAGAGGCTGGGAGAGCTCGCCTCGGGTGTGACAGGCGCCAGAGGCGAGGTTACCTTCAGCACGGTGCCCTTCAGCGAGGGTCAACCGGGTGCGGGCCTTTACAAGCTGACTGCCTTCAAGGGGAGCATACAGCTCAGCGCTCTTGAGACCGGGGTCCTGCCGGGAGAGACAACAATCACTCTCAAGATTGACAGAATTGAGGCACAATTCTCTTTAACGCGCCCAAATGGAGCCCCTCTCCCGAACGCCTCCCTTACCATGACAGACCAAGTTACGGCACGGACTTACACCGTTAGGAGCGGCCCCGACGGCAAGGCAGTTTTACGCCTATTCCCCGGAATCCATAACTACGTTGTCTCCTATGGTGGAGTCGAGGTGGCGCAGGGCATCATAGACGTCACTGGGCCGTCTCTACACATAAGAGTTACACAGGTCGACATCGAATTGAGGATAAGAGTATTGGACTGGTTCGGGAATAGGGTTAAGGATGCTGAGGTCTCAGCTACTTGGGGTGGAGAGGCCCTCCGGTTTTCAAGACTAGACGACGACACACTACTTACATATGTGCCAGTCAAGGGCTCTGTGAGAATCGATGTATATCTCAACGGTGTTTTAGCGGAGAGGCGGGTGGTCTGGGTGGGAGAGCCCACGCTATATGAGATGAGGCTGAGAGGCGCATGGGTTGGTGGCCAGCTGCTAAGCCTCGAGACAGTCTCCTCCATTATTGCAGGAGCTGTCCTCGCACTCCTAGCCGTATCCATTATCTTTTCATGGTGGAAGAAACCCTCCAAACCATAAGGAACTATTTTTGCTGCACTCTCGGATCTATAAAGGGGGCGAGTAAATCAAGTATCAAGACTGAGATCGAGACCACAACTACCGATAAGAGGGCCACGGCGGCCAAGAGGTTATAGTCGAAGACAGTTATTGCCCTGTAGATTAGGTATCCGATGCCGGGAAAGGCGAAGAGAATCTCTGTCACGAGAGCTCCGCCTAGTATCTGGCTCATCTGAAGCGTTAGAAGCGTCAGCTGCGCCAGGCTTACTTCCCCCCACAGATGCCTCCTCCTAATATCTGCTTCCTTCACTCCCATGAGGCGCGCGTATACTACATGCTCCTCAGCAAGTTTTGCCCGCGTCGCACCATACGCGCTTAGAAAGAACCATCCCAAGCTGGCGGGTATAATGAGAGAGAGCGCCGGCAGAGCTGCATGGTGAACCAAGTTAAAAAGAAGTCTCAAGTCGTGTGAAAGCTCACCGGTCGGGTATGGTGGGACGACACTGACGCCGCCACTAAGCGGGAAAAGAGGTATCAGGTATGCGAAAACAAATATCAGCATAAGCCCGAAGAGGTAGTATGGTATTGGATGGATGATTGAGCTGAGCCATATCAGCGCCTGAGAAAACCTCCTAGACGGTGCGGAGCCTGAAAAGATTCCCAGGACAGTGCCGATAAGCCAGGAAAAGAGAATGCTGAGGGAGAGGAGACCTATGGTCCAAGGCAGAGACCTGAGAATAAGCGTCGAGACAGGGGTTGGAAAGCTCACTAATGAGGGGCCAAAATCGAACGTCGAGAGCCTCCTCCAGATCTCGACATAGTGTGATAACAGGTCGCCCCCCAAACCATAAAAGCCGATCCAAGCCTCTCTCATCCTCTCAGCTTCATCAGGGTAACGGATTATACCTACCCTGAATGCTGTTTGAAGCCGGAGCTCCACAGAAGCCAGCGGTGCGAGCCTTAGCACAATGAAGACGAAACTAACACCTGTGATGATGTTAATACCTGCGAAAAGCAGTCTCGACAACACATACTTCAGTCTCAGAGTCACCAACCACACTCATACCCCCCTTCTCAGTTTCAGGAACACTTCACGTGGTCACTCTTTACTCAACTCTTATATTTCGCAGAGTATCTTAACCTTTTGCGGTGTATATTATGGCCGAAGTCAGAGTTGGTGTTATAGGTGTTGGTGGTCATGGTAGAGGGCGCCACTTAATACCTCTCACGAGAACGCCTAATGCGAGAGTAGTAGCCGTCTGCGACACAGACCAAGCCACACTGAATAGAGTTTGCCAAGAGTTCCACGTAGCAGGCTACACCGACTTCAGGGAGATGATAGAGAGGGAGAGCCTCGAGGCCGTGAGTATAGCGACTCCTTCAGGGCTTCACTACAGAATTGCTGTCGAGTGCCTCAGGCGCGGGGTCCACGCTCTCGTTGATAAGCCTCTTGGCGCAAGTCTTCAGGAGGTTGTGGAGGTTGTAAGAGCTTCTGTGCATGCCAATAAAGTCTTGATGGTGGGCTTCTGGTCGAGGTTCTCACCGGCCCTGAGATACGGGCTTGAGCTCGTGGAAACTGGTATGCTTGGAGAGCCATATTACGCATATGGATATCTGGTGAGGAGAAGAGGGATACCGGGCAAGCCAACCTTCATCGACAAAGAGCTCTCCGGCGGAAGAGGAGTTCTCCTAGATATAGGGTGCTACATGCTCGACAACATATTGGCCTTAACAGGGTTCAGGAAGCCTGTATCCGCCAGCGGAGCCGTTTACACAAAGTTTGGAAGAGACCCTGAAGAAATAAAGTTCAACTGGGGGACATGGGACCCGGGCAAGTTCGAGCTTGAAGACTTTGCCGCAGGCTTCGTGAAGTTTGAGAATGGGATGAGCCTCGCTCTGGAGACTGCATGGGCTGCAAACGTCTCTCACAGAGAGGAGGTGGGTAGACTGCGCATTCTGGGGGATAAAGGGGGAGTGGAGGCCGAGGGGCACGAAGCTCTACAGGGCATAGGATATTACTCCAGAACCAAGCACTTCTTATTCGACTCAAAACCAATACTCCCAAACGCCGACCTCCCACTCGAGATGACGAAAGCCTTCATCAAATCCATAACCGAGGGCGTCGAGCCCCCCGTAACAGGATGGCAAAGCGTCATTCTACACTCCATCATAGACGCCATCTACGAGTCCTCCAGCACGGGAAAAGAAGTTAGAATCACCCTACCAGGAATCTAGTGCTTCGCAACCCCTTTCTCTTCATTGTAGAGCCAACAAGAAACACGCACGCCACCGCTGGTAGTAATGAGTGGCGGAGCCTTCTTTTTACAGATCTCCATGACATATGGGCACCGGTCAGCGAATTTACAGCCCGGCAACAGATATTCCTCCACCTCCGTGACAGAGACCTTAATTTTGCCGGTCCATCTCCTATCGACCCGGGGTATCGACTCGATCAGCAGCTGAGTGTAGGGGTGGAGGGGCTCTTTGAAGATAGCTTCTGCCTGGCCGATCTCGGCGAAAGAGCCCTTATACATCACTGCTATCAGGTCGCTGATGTAGTAGGCGGTGGAGAGGTCATGTGTTATGTAGATGAAGTTAATGTCCATCTCGTCCTTCAGTTGCTTAAATATGTTCAGAATCCCCATCCTGAGCGAGGCGTCAATCATGGAGACGGGCTCGTCGGCTATGATGAGTTTGGGGTTGGGTATTATTGCTCGGGCTATCGAGAGACGCTGAACCTGTCCGCCGGAGAGCTCGTAGGGCGACCTCATCGCGACCTCAGGGGAGAGCCTCACCTCCTCAAGGGCCCGGTTAACACGCTCCACGGCCTCCGCCTTATCCTCTATCCCGGCCACCGATGTTGCCGTGTGCAGCAGATATGAGTAAACTTTTCTGAGCGGATTGAAGGCTTCGAATGGGTTCTGGAATACTGGCTGGATAACCTTCGGGAGCCAGTGACTTCTCTCCTTTGACGAAAGACGAGCAACGTCTCTGCCCAAGATCTCAATACTCCCAGAAGTCGGCTCAATAAGGCCTAGGATCATTCTTGCCAGAGTGGTTTTGCCGCACCCGCTCTCACCAACTATCGTGAATATGCTGGATGAGTCGCCGCCTAGATTGAAGGAGACATCGTCTACTGCTCTGAACTTTTTACCAAATAACAGCCCCCCTGTCTTAAAGATCTTGGTAAGGTGCCTAACCCTCAAAAGGCTATTTTTCTCCACTGATCACTTCCCCTCTAAAAGCCAGCATGAGACCACCCTGTCACCTATCCTGAAGATTGGCGGCTCCTCTATAGCACACTTCTCCATCCTGTAGGGGCATCTTGGGTGGAACCTGCAACCTGGAGGCGGGTTGGCGAGGTTGGGAGGTAGTCCTGAGAGGCCCTCAAGCTTCTTGGACCCTCCTATTCTGGGAATCGAGTTGATGAGGCCTTCCGTGTAGGGGTGTAAGGGGTCGCTGAAGATGCCGTCGGTTTTCCCCACCTCAATTATTTTCCCCGCATACATTATCGCTATTCTATCTGTTATCTGGTTGTGAAGTCCCATGTCGTGTGATACGATAATGAAGGACGTGCCGAACATATCTCTGATGTTCTGAATCATCTCAACCACTCCGCGCTGATAAACCACGTCAAGTGCTGAGGTAGGCTCGTCAGCCAGCACCACGCTGGGATTCATTATAGTCGCCAAAGCTATTACCGTTCGCTGCCTCATCCCACCGCTTAGTTGATGAGGATAGGACTCTAGTATGCTTTCTCGGAGGCCAAGCTCTTGAAGTCGCCCTTTAACCTGCTGCAATATCTCGCCCTTTTTGAACCTGCCATATTTCCGGAAAACCTCGAAGAACTGGTGCTTTACCCGTGAGGTAGGATTCATAACGGACATTGACCCCTGCGGAATATATGAGAGAACCTTGGCCCTGATTCTTCTCAGTTCTGCGTCGCTCAGCTTGTAGATGTCTATTTCCTCACCATCCTTCACCCTTATCGTTACTGAGCCTGAAACGACCCTGAGAGGCGGCGACACGTCTCTGTAGATGGTACGCATCAGGGTTGTCTTTCCGCAACCAGACTCGCCGGCCAGCCCCAGTATCTCGCGCCCCTTTACAGACAGCTCAACGTCGTCAACCGCCCTAACCCTTATTCCTTTACCTATGTCGTAGTGTGCTGTTACGTTACGGCATTCTAAGACACTTGACTCTGATGACAATTAAGTCACCCCTTGGCCTGCCACCTCAGCCTTGGGTTCGAGTAGTCCGATATACCCTTTGATATTAGGAAGAGAGAGACGAATACGAGAATGATCGTTATTACCGGCGAGATGAGCCACCACCAGAGACCCCTAAACAGGGCTGAGTAGTTTAGGGCCCAGTAGATCATCACGCCGAGCGTTGCCTCGCTCAATATCGACACTCCTATAACGGCTAGAGCAGCTTCGCTTGAGATGGCGAACAGCACGGTGTTTGTCAAGTTTACGAGGTGCCATGGGAGGATAAAAGGCAGATAGTCTCTGACGACTCTTCCCCAAACACCGTAGCCAGAGAAGATGGAGGTTGAGATGAAGTCGCGCTCGCGGAGAGATAGAACCATAGCCCTTACCTGCCTGGAAGGCCAGGGCCAGGAGAAGATGCTGATGATCAGTCCCATCAATGGTATAGTCATAACGTCTCTTAAAAGAACTGCCAGCAATATCAGCGTGGGTAGCGCCGGAATGACGACGAACGAGTCGGTGATAACCATGAGAACCCGGTCAAGCAGGCCACCTCTCGCCCCCGCAAGCATGCCTAATAATAATCCAACATGCGAGGCCACCATAGCGGTTACAAGCCCGATGATGAGAGAATTCCTAATGCTCCAAGTTAGGAGCCAGAAAACGTCTTGACCGTTCGTAGTTGTCCCCAACAGATAGTCAAGGCCTGGAGGCCTGTTAGGGGTAACCAGATACCATCTTCTGGGATCAAAGGGTGAGAAAGAGCCAACCCCCACACCCAATGCCACTAAAGCTACGAACATGATGAGGCCTATTCTGAAGGTTCGGCTGGTCCTGTAAACATCTAAAAAAGTTTGTGAGAATCTGGAAACCCCCATTCCCACTACTTTCAGCATGTCAATACCAGGCCGCTCTGTGAGGGTCAAACTCTTCTCACCTATACCTTACTGTGGGGTCTATTAAGGGATATATCAAGTCAAGAAGGAGCGTGGCGAGAGATACACCCAGTATTGAGAGTAAAGATATCCCCATGATCATGTTGTAGTCGTTGTTTATTATCGCCGCGTATAGGAGCCGGCCGATTCCCGGATAAGCGTAGACTACTTCCGTGAGAAGCGCGCCGCTGAAGATTCCCCCCAGAGCTAAGCCGAGGGCCGTTGTCTGCGGCATAAGAATGTTTCTGATAAGGTATCGCCTAAGCACCACCCTGCTGGACAGGCCCTTGAGCTCCGCATACCTTACGAAGTCTTCAGTCTTCTTCTGAGTAGTGAGAGTATAGGATGAAAGGAACCACCATCCGAGGGCTCCGGGTATTATGATTGAGATGGCTGGTAGCGCGGCATGCTTAGCAAGATTGAGGGCCAGCTCGAGGCTCAAGCCCATGCCTACGAGCGTGAGCCCTCCTCCAAGCGGGAATATGGGAATCAGGTATGCGAAGGTGAACATCAAGACTAGGGCTAGAATGAAGTATGGGACAGGGTAAAGGACTACGGCTATACCCGTTAATGCTTTCGAGAACTTCTTATGATTGAAGAAGCTCGCAACCGTTCCTATAATGTTTCCAACCGTCCAAGAGAAAAGTGTGGAGAAAGTTAAGAGGCCTATAGTCCAAGGTAAGGCTATACTAATTAGAGTGATAACAGGTGTCGGGAAATTCATTATTGATGGCCCGAGGTCGAATGTCAAAATCCTGCGCCAGACCGCGAAATACTGTTCTATGGGATTACCCTTTAACCCATATAACTCATAGAGTGTCTGTCTAAGCATCTCGATTGCCGTGGGGTCGTAGAACTGCCCTATAGAATATATGAAGCCTATCTGTGCCTCAACGGGGTTGTATGGTAGAAGCCTCGGAATTATGAAGACAACCGAGACGCCTATAACCACTGTGAAGGCGAAGGCCACGAGCCTTGAGGCTATGAATATTAACAGCCTACTCAAGTCTTACCACCCTTTAAAGAATAAACTGCTGGATATATATTTTGCACAACTAAAAGAAAAAAATGCATGAATTATTTTTCTATGCAGGCTTCCGCCGTCCCATTGCTCTACCGACAGCTATGCCCACAACTAGTAAGACAACTCCAACTACCGCCGCAACTCCTGATAGTAGCCCGACATCAAGAGTTGTAACGGTTTGAGTCTGGACCTGCGTGACCAGCTGGGTTCGGACCTCAGTGACCTGTTGAGTCAGGGTCTCCCTCACGGTTATCGTCGTCACGCCTACCGCCGGTGGTGCGCCTATGAGTTTCTCCCACTCAGCGGCCGTGGCCACCTTGACGAGCGGCGTGTTGGCAACTTTTAGTGGTTTCGGATCCATTATCGCGTCCTTAGTCGGCGCTCTGCCAGTCGGCTTGACCTTCAGTATGATGAAGAGGTGCTGGCTCCACCATGAGACCGGATCCATGTAGTAGTTCTCAGGATGTGTTGGCCAGTTGTCCCACGCGTAGCCGTCTTGGAATGTGTAGAATGGTGTTGGGAAGAATCCAAGCCAGGGCAGGTCCCTGACCCAGATCTTCAGAGCCTCCCTGTAGAGCTCGAAGGCCCTCTCGGTGTCTGGCGCCGTCCTCTCAAGCTCATCCACTATGCGGTTAAGCTCCTCAATAGGCGCCTCGGCAGTGTTCCACCCTGTTCCGTGACCACCCTCACCCTTCTTCTGCGTCCAGTATTTGGAGTGCCACCTGTTGTACCAGTTGGCGTAGAGGTCAAGTATCTGGCTGCAGCCCGGCCAGAAGGTGCCGACCTGGAAGTCGCCTATGCTGTAAGACGTCGAGAATGGGCCGGACTCGAGGGGCGTTACCTTTACGTCTATACCGAATGCCCTCCACTGGTCAGCCGCCAAGAATGCTATTCTCTGGCTCTCCATCTCGAAACCTGAAGTCGTCTTGATCTCTATTGTCCATGGCGTTCCATCAGGCATTAGCCACTTGCCGTCTGCCCCTCTCCTAAATCCTTGGGCCGTGAGGAGCTGCTCAGCCTTGGCAAGGTCCTGCTTCCAGAAGCCGAGGACAGGGTATTGCTCAGCCCACCAAGCATCGTTCTCCCTAGCAATGTCAAGCACCAGTTCTGGATCATAGCCGTATTGCTTCAGGTAGTCTAGCAGTGGGATGTAGTATTTCTCAATGTCTGAGGCGTGCGGGATGACGGGTAGTGCAGCTGGAGTTGGAGTTGATCTGTCTATGCCCACGAACGCTCTGTAAATTACCCTGTAGTCTATAGCATAGGCGAGCGCCCATCTTACCTCCCTCTTGTCGAACGGCGGGGTCTTAGTCTGGAATGCTAACCCCTTCACACATGGGTCTAGGGGCCAAGCGAATGGCGCGCTAGCCCTCCAACCCTTCAGGTATGGGTTGTTCTTTATAACGAGCTCGGCCTGCTCTGGAAGCAACGTCCTCAGGGCGTCGAGCTCGTGCTTGGTCATAGCGAGGGCTTTTGCCTCATCTGGCCCATGGTTAATGTAGAGGACATACTTTGCAGCCGGGACAACTCCGAATACCTTAGAACCCCACCAATTGTCGAACCTCTCCCAGAGGAACCAGTTTCCACCAGGGTCAACGGCCCTCAAGTTATACGGCCCAGCACAAAGCGGCGGGTTATTCTCAAACTTCTGCGGGTCCTTACCCTCCCAGACATGTTTTGGCAGTATTCCGCCGGCGCCGTAGATTATTACAGCGTAGAAGTAGTGCCATCTCGGGTTAGGAGAGTTGAGCTCAATAAGGGCGGTTAGCTTATCCAAGGCTCTTGCGTCCTTTACAGAGGCCTTCTCGTTTGTACCTATCGGGGCCGGAGCCTCCTTCAGATATTTGAGGGTGAATACAACATCCTCTGCGGTCAGTGGGGTTCCGTCATTCCAATATACACCATCCCGAATCTTCACGATTAGGCTTGTGAAGTCTGGGGAGTAGATGGGTGGCTCAGCCGCTATCCATGGTATCAACATACTGTTTGAGGTGTTGATGTACCAGAGAAACGCCTTACAGAGCTGCTGATATCCACTTCCGCCTGGTGCGATGGATGCGGGGCCTACTCCGGGCGAGGCTATGGAGTTCCAGTTGTTCGGATTGGCATATGTTCCCCAGTGATTCTCAATAACTAGGACGTCCCCCCTAGGCACACCTGCTGGAAGAGGCAGCTGACCATAGCTCGCCGGCACCGCAGACAGCAGCAAGGCGGCAACGAGGAGCAACGCTGTCGAAAAAGCTACATATGATATTTTTGTCATCATGCACTATCTGGAAGGAGGAATCCCCTATATAAGTTTTTACACCTAAACCACATATTGATGACTTAGTCCGTACGCAACACTAGGCCGCGTAGGATGCTATAACGTTGCTATCAAAGATTTTAATGCCAGTGAATAAATTGTTATCGCGTAAAAGAGGTGTTTGATGAATGCTTCGTAAGGATTTCATGTGGGGCTTTTCAGAGGCAGGCTTCCAGTTCGAGATGGGGTATAGCGATGCTGCAGTTGATAGAGGGACTGACTGGTACGTGTGGGTTACCGATCCACTGAACATTATGGGCAGAGTTGTGAGCGGAGATCGGCCTGAGGATGGGCCCGGCTATTGGGACCTTTATCGTCAAGACCATCAGCTGATCGCTGAGCTGGGAGCAAATACTATGCGGATTGGTGTAGAGTGGAGCAGGATATTTCCGAAGCCTACTCGAGAAGTTAAGGCGAGGGCCACAATCGAGAACGGGATAGTCCGCGATGTAGAGATTCCCTCTGAGAGCGAGAGGGAGCTGGAGAGGCTTGCCGACGGTGCCGCCTTAAACCATTACAGAGAGATGATTAGGGACCTCAGAGAAAGGGGCTTCAAAGTCATAGTGAACCTCAACCACTTCACCCAGCCAATATGGGTTCACGACCCCCTGAGGGCAAGGAGCTCAGCTCTCCGAGAAGGGCCGCTTGGATGGGTGGACACGGCAAATGTCGTAGAATTTGTGAAGTATGCGCACTTTGTTGGGTCTAAGCTCGCGGACATTGTGGACATGTGGAGCACCTTCAACGAGCCATTCGTGGTCACAGACATCGGATACGGGCCAAACGCGGCCGTGGCCGGCTTCCCACCAGCATTTTTTAGCGTCGAGGGACTCATGAAGGCTCGGCTGAATCTGGTGATGGCTCATGCCCGCGGCTACGACGAGCTGAAGAGAGTCCTCGGCAAAAACTCTCAAGTGGGAATAATCTATGCTACTTCAGCTGTGGAGCCCTTAAACAAAGAGAGCGACGCCGATAGGCAGGCTTCGGAGAGGATGAACTATTTCTCAAATCTCTGGTATTTTGAGACGCTGGTTAAGGGCGAGCTCGACAGAAGCATGATGGGTCTTCAGCCCTCTGAGAAGGTTCCGGAGCTGAGAGATAAGATGGACTGGATAGGCGTGAACTATTACTCGAGGACAGTTATTAAGGCTGCGACTATCCCTGGATTACCCCTGCCCGGTGTAATAGTTCCGGGTTATGGTTTTGCTTGTGAGCCCGCCTCGACGTCTCTTGCTGGTAGGCCTACATCTGAATTTGGCTGGGAGATTTACCCAGAGGGTCTGAGGAATGTGCTGGTTGTGCTGAGCAGGTATGGGAAGCCGATGATGGTGACGGAGAATGGTACGGCGGATAGATTTGACCGCCTCCGCCCCCAGTTTCTATTCTCTCATATAGCTGCCGTTGAGGATGCGGTAAAGAAGGGGTGTGATGTGAGGGGATACCTTCACTGGAGCTATATCGACAACTTTGAGTGGGCTAGGGGGTTCTCGATGAGGTTCGGCTTGATAACATATGACCCGCAGACTAAGAAGAGGAGGGTTAGACCCTCTTACTACATTTACCGCGACATAATTCAAGCAAATGGTCTAGACGAGAAGATGAGGGGCACTGCAGAGCTGTTATATACCCCCGACTAGCGCTATCTGTAGCTCTTTTGCTTGAAACGTCGCGCAGACCTCCTGTTTGGTTTTTTCGGCTCTGTTCTCCTAGGGTCACCGACCAACAGGTGTCTGTCTAAAGCAATGATCTTCTCCTTCAAGGCGGCGCTTGCGGTCGCCATTGCCTTCGCTATAGCCATAGCCGCAGCCTCGGCCTGACCCATCACCCCTCCTCCTCTAACCTTTATGAGAAAATCATGCTTCTTCGAGAACTTCTCGTCTATGCTAAGGGGGGCCAGTATCTTCTCCCTCGCTAGTGCGTTGGGAAGATGGTCTATGAGCGCGCCGTTGATGAAGACTCTCCCCGCACCTGGTTTCAGCCTGAGACGGGCCTTCGCCTCCTTCCTAAAACCCACGTAGACTGCTTCAGCCTTCACCATTTCTTTAGCTGATGTGAATGTAAGCCGGGCAAGATATATAGGTTCGCCGGCGCGTATAGCTCTGGGATTGGAGGATCATCATGGAAGCGGCCGTGAAGATGCATGGGTGTCGAGTCAGTTGAAGGTCTTCCGTGAAATAGCTCCTGCGCGGAGAGCGTCTATTAAGGAGCTTCTGGGGATGGAGAGGCCATATGTGGAGACGATGAGCGGAGGCCGTCACTACTTCTCTAGGAAGGACTTGGAAGCGGCTTCTTCCCTTCTATCGCCAAGGCTGCTCGAGTCACGGATATTCCCGATAATATTTAGTAGGGGAGAGTTGGAGGACGCTTACGTTCTACGTGATGCTGAGAGCGCGGAGGCTTTCAGAACACTTATAGGCGTCAAGAGAGTTGAGAGGCTGGCTACGGGCGAATACTACGCATACAAGTCTCTGGTCATCCACTTTCTATCGCTCTACTCTTCCCTAGGAGTCATTACACCGTAAAATCAGCTGGGCCTACCTGTAATCCTCGTGTTTGACGATGTTTAGTGGTTTCTCGCCCCTGAGGTAACGCACCACATTCTCCACCGCCTGTCGAAGCATCTCCTCGTAAGTCTCTCTAGCGCTGGCGGCCCCGGCGACCCAGGGAGTTGAGAGGGTGTTGGGGAGTGAGTATACATCAGAGTCCTCGGCGGGGTTCTGCATGCTCCACCAGACGTCGTTTGCGTATATGAATGAGGGGTTCTCTCTGAGGAATCTCGCCAGGTCTTCCTTAACAACTATTTGCGCCCTCCCTATGTTGACAAGGATTCCGTCACGCCTCATGAGACTAAGCCTCTGATAGTTTATCAGCCCCCGCGTGTGCTTGGTCAGCGGTAAGGCTATGACCGCGTAGTCACAGCCCCTCAGCGCGTCTTCAACTCTGTCCGGCGTGTAGAACTCGTCAAGAGGCGCCGCACCTCTCAAAGACCTTCCATAGCCAACGACATGCATCTTGAAGGCCTTAGCGATCTCCGCGACTCTGGTGCCAATCGCCCCCAGACCAAGCACGCAAATTCTCCTCCCATGAAGCATCCTCGACTCACCCACAATCTCGAAATTACCACCCCTAATCCTCGAGTCAAAGAAGACAACCCTCTTCGCCGCAGCTAGGAGGAGTGCGAAGGCGTGCTCCGCGACGGCGTCAGCGTTTGAGCCCGCGTTGCTCGCGACGATGACGTCTTCTCTGACATGGCTCCAGGGAAGAGCATCGACACCGGCGTAGACGCACTGAATTAGTTCTAGATTCTTCATTGCATCGAGCTCCTGTGGCGTTATGGGTCCGCACATCAGGACTTCAACTTTGGCCAGGTCAGGGGCGGGGCTCTCCTCTCCAAGCTCAAAAACCCGGGCATATTTCTCGAGCTTGCTTCTGAGCTCCGGCTTCAGTCTCACAGTGCAGTATACTAGTTTCTGCAAGTTCCAATCCCTAAGAATCCGAACCCGGGGAATATTTAATCCCGAGGCGAGACAACTCGCAGATTTAGGAGCTCACTCCGTAGCCTCCGCTGACGGGGTCCATAAATATAGGTAATTGCGGCGGAAGAAATGTAAATACTGTGAATAATGCGGAGAGTATGGCGAGCGCGGTTATTAGAGATATTTGATACGCTTTAGGGATTGGCCGCCACAACATTAACCTGTAACTCGTCAACTGCCCGACCGCCACTGCCACGACGAATATCAAGATGTCTATAAGCAGGTTTTCCTCGAGGAAGGCCGTGTAAAGATAGAAGAGGCCGACAATGGTAAACGGCATGACGAGAATTCCGAGCCCTTTGGCTGCGTGGAAGTTACCCACTGTCCTCCCGAGAAATCTGTGCTCTACTGCAGCATATAGCATAGCAGGCCAAAAGCTCAGCTTCAGGTGCTCCCAAACACTCTCGTTAACCGCTGAGAAGACGCCGACCAAGGGGTTGTAACCAGATAACTCGTAGGTGAAGTGGAGAGCACTTCCTAAAACGGTGATAAAGGCTATGCCAATTAACTCAAGCCTCAATACCAAGCTTTTAGAAGATTTTATCGGCCCCATTCTTGAGCCCTCCGAGCCTTCTCCATATTTATAGGTTAGATTTGTGTGCGGGCCCGGTGGGATTCGAACCCTGTCGGGCTCTCCCCGGGCGGGGGAGATGCCTCACGACCTTCCGGTTAACAGCCGGGCGCTCTACCACTGAGCTACGGGCCCAAAGTGGTTGCGTGGCTGGCGTTATATTTACTTATAGCTCTCGCTGTAAGTGCCCCCCCTTCTCCTGCACGTATATCTCGACTAGCCTGTGGGCTATGACAGATTTAGAGGACTTTGGCAACCTGTATATCCTGCCTGATCTAGCCACGACTGTTACCTCGTTGAAGGCGGAGGCGAAACCTATATCGCTCCTTGAGACGTCGTTTATTACCACCATCAACGGGTCGAGGTAAGATAGGCTTCTCATGATTTTTTCCGGCTCATCATTATGGCCGTATACCGCCTTGAAGGGTATTATCTCGAGCTCCGGCTCGGCCCTCTTGACAGATTCAAGTATCTTGGGTGTGGCCTCGAGCTCTATGACGAGGCGTGGATGCAATGCTGTCTCTATCTTCTGCGCTGCTGTGGTTACTGGCCTGTAATCCGCGATCGCGGCAGCTGAGAAGAAGGCCTCGGAGCCGTGTGCCGCTTCTAGGGCCGCTTGCTCCATCTCCGTTGTCGAGACGATTCTCATGGTCTCGACACCGACGGGTGGGTTTAAGTGTGTGGGGCCGAGGAGAAGGATTACTTCTCCTCCGAGATGCCTGAGGCTTCTCGCGACCTCAATGCCCATAAGGCCCGTGCTAGGGTTTGAGATGTAGCGGACTCTGTCGATAAATTCGCGTGTGGGACCGGCGCTCACCACGAATCTTCTACCCTTCAGTGGCTTAGGAGTGAGCCTATAGATCACCTCCTCGACTATCTGGTGCTCCGGGGCCAGCTTCGCTTTAGACTCCTCCATCATCGGGCTCACTATGCTTACTCCCATCTCGACGAGACGCTTGAGAGCCTCCTTTAACGCAGGGTTGTTCACCATCGAGGCATGCATCGCGGGTGCGATGACAATAGGAATACCTATGCCGAGAGCGGCTGAGCAGAGAAGCGTGACAGAGTTGTCAGAGACCCCCTGACTAATCTTGGCTATCGTGTTGGCGCTTGCCGGGGCGACCAGCACAAGGTCAACCTTACCCGCACCCTCAGTCAACTCCACATGCTCAACTCGTCCAGACACGTCGACTATCGGCGCGTTACCTGTCGCCCACTCCATGAGCTGAGGGCTCAACAGCCTCGCCGCATCCGGCGTCATGACCGGGATAAGATCAGCTCCATGCCTGATGAGCGCTCTCGAGATATCTGGAGCCTTATAGATGGAGACGCTGCTTGTAAGACAGTGGGCGATACGACGACCTAAGAGCTCGCCGCCCAAAGACCCACGGATGGCCGCGACCGAGCCACTCAACACCTAATCAACATCCTTAGAACGCTAAATATTCTATGCTCTCTACCTTTTCACGTATTTGAGGAAGTTCTCCAGTATCCTGTGCCCCTCCTCAGTCATAATTGACTCGGGATGGAACTGGACGCCATATATCGGATATGACTTGTGCTCCAGAGCCATAATCTCGCCGTCGTCGAGGGCAATTGCCGTTATCTCCAAGGACTCGGGGAGCGGTGTCTTGACTGCAAGCGAGTGGTAGCGGGCTACCCTGAGCGGGTTTTTGACAGATTCAAAAATCCCCGAGCCACTGTGCCTAATCATGCTGACCTTCCCATGCATCAGCCTTGAAGACCTCTCCACACTCCCCCCAAAGACGGACACAATCCACTGAAGACCAAGAAAGACACCCAGAACAGATATCTCCAAAAACATCTCCCGGATGATATCACCCGAGACGCCGAAAAACCTCTTATCAGCAGGGTGCCCCGGACCAGGCGATATAACTATTGCGTCGGGGTCAAGCCTAATCGCCTCCTCAAGAGAGATTCTATTGTTCCTGAACACTATCGGGTAAACCCCAATCTCTCCGAGGTACTGGACAATGTTGTAGACGAAGGAGTCCATGTTATCTATTACGAGAACTCTAATCATCCATTTCTCACCTCTCCATGGCTGAGAGGAGGGCTGCAGCTTTGTGCTCCGTCTCAAACCACTCCGCCTCTGGATTACTATCCGCAACAACGCCCATACCGACCTGAATACTGGCCCTTGAGGCGCTGTGGCCCAACAGTGTCCGAATAGTTATCGCGAAGTCTGCACTCCCGTTAAAGGAGAGATACCCGACACACCCGGCGTATGGGCCACGCTCAACAGGCTCCAGCTCATCGATTATCTCCATGGCCCTTAACTTAGGGGCTCCCGTCACAGTCCCCGCTGGGAATGTGGCCTCAATGACATCTATAACGCTCAAGTCTAGCTTAAGCTCGCCGACGACGTGCGAGACGAGGTGCTGGACGTGGCTATATCTGTGTATCTCCATCAGAGAGGCTACCCTGACTGTCCCATACCTGCAGACCCTGCCTAGGTCGTTACGAGCTAGGTCAACAAGCATCACATGCTCTGCCAACTCCTTCTCATCCCTTCTTAACTCCTCCATCAGCCTGTCATCCTCCTCAGCCCGTCCAGTCATCGGCCTAGTCCCAGCAATTGGAAAGGTCTCAACCCTGGAACCCTCAACCCTCACAAGCATCTCAGGACTAGTACCTACAATCCACCGGCCATCCAGCTTGAACACGTACATGTATGGCGAGGGGTTGACCTGCCTAAGCCTTCTATAATACCCAAGATAGCTCCCGGAAATTTCAAGATCAATCCTCCGCGAGGGGACAACCTGCAGGACATCGCCAGCCGCGATATACTCCTTCGCCCTCAACACCATCTCCTCGAAATCCGGCTTAGAGATGTTGGACTTGACACTAGTAGCTCTGAGTGGCTTCTCATCATCGTCCGCATCCCTCAACAACTTTACAATCTCTCCCCACTCACGATCAGGCTCCGGTCCATAGATGTAAGCTTCATTCATCCTATGATCAAACACGAGGCCACGATCGTAGACGTCGAACTCCATATCCGGAAAGTCATGCTTCTCCTTCTCTCTAAACCGAATATCCTCCCAATACTTCACCGCCTCAAATGAGATGTATCCAACAGCACCGCCTAGAAATCTGAGTCTATTCTCCCTTCTCTTGGAGTTGAGGACCAATTCGCCTAGAAGACGCATCGGATTCCCCGCCTCCATCCTCAAGCTCTCACCCTCAATCCTGTCATAGATCGTTACATCTCCCTCGCTGACGACCAGGGTGGCGACTGGCCCCCATCCTATAAAGGAGAACTCAGCCAGCTTCCTCGGACCCGAGACAGATTCAAGAAGATAGACCCTATCATAGTAGTCCGAGAGGACTTTGAAGACGTCAAAAGGCTTCCGACCGCCTTCAATTCTCTTAACCTCAATACTGCGCCGGCCTATTGCCTCAGCTAGGCCAAACTAAACCGCCTCTCAAACCTCGCAAAAAACAGCCCAGCCACCTATATAATCCTTAGCCAAGCCCCCATGATTCACATGGAGAAACGAGAACCCTGCGTAGACAGTGCTAAAATAGTAGTTTAGAGCACTTTCTTAGCTGGGGTCAAATTTGAGTAGACCTGCAGAACTCGGCTCGATAAAGGAGGGAAGCAACATAGTGATAGACGGCGAGCCATGCCGCGTGGTGGAGGTTGAGAAGTCTAAGACTGGGAAGCACGGCTCAGCGAAGGTCAGGGTCGTGGCCATAGGCATATTCGACGGGGTCAAGCGAAACATAGTTGGCCCTTCTGACCAGAGGATCGAGGTCCCCATAATAGAGAAGCGTTCAGGGCAGATTGTATCTGTAGGCGATGAGGTATCGGTTATGGACAAGGATACGCTTGAAATCGTCGAGATACCACTCCCAACCGACGAAGACCTCAAGTCCAGACTTGAGCCAGG
>JAUQPZ010000007.1 GCA_030550155.1 Thermoproteota archaeon | reverse complement strand
CGGCTAGCCCAGAAGAGGTTGATAGATTTTTCAGCGACACACGCAACATGCCGAGATGCTGGCCCCCAGAACTAGACCTGAGAGTAATTGAGAGCAGAGGCGAGGAGCACTTGGTCTCGTTCAGGCTCCTGGGGCAGCTCTGGAAGACGAGGTTCAGGGTGAGGCGGATAGGTGAGCTTAGACAGCTTCACGAAACACTAGACTTCCCATTCGGCAACCTAAAACATGAGGTCAGGGTCGAGCCCGCGGAGGGCGGCGCGCTAGTCAGTGAGAAGCTGGTGCTGAACAGCAGGATACCCTTAGCCGGCTGGTTTTTCGAGAAGGTCCTCAGATACCGGGAGGCCATGATTAAGAGATGCTTCAACGTCGAGGCAAGGGCGGAATACAGTGACCCTTTGAAGATTGGGCTAGCCGCTGGGACCGCTGCCTCTGTCATAGCTGTTGCGTTAGCGGCCTTTCTCCTCGCCCTACCCGCGCATCCGGTATTCGTCGTCGACTTTCTGCTGAGGCTGATCTCCTGGTCGCTGCTCTGGTTCTTCACACACGACCTCGCCCACCTCATAGTTGGCGCACTCGTAGGGGTCAGGTTTAAGCACTACTATGTCGGGCTCTCAAACATAGTTAGACTCGGTTTTGTTCCGCGAAGTTTGAAGCCTCTGATACTGGCTCTGGGAATCAGAATTGACCGTGAGCGAAGCACAGCCTCACCTAAAGGCTTCGCCGCGATGTATTTGGCAGGACCCCTTGCCTCCATGCTCACACCCGTTGCAGTGCCCGCCACGCTACTAGTCAGAGACCCTGGAAGCCTAACAGGACTCATACTGCTTGCAGCATCACTGATCAACATAGCCTTCACCTCATATTTCAGCCCAAGGGCGGGATGCGTTTCAAAAGCCTTCAGAGCCTTGAGAGGCGCGGGCAAGCCCCGTGAAACTTAAAAGCAAGCAAGTAAACCCTAGTCTTCGAAGCCACTCAGGTGCCTGGGTAGTATAGCCAGGTCTAGTATCGGCGGCTGTCGCCCGCCGGACCCGGGTTCAAATCCCGGCCCAGGCGCCATTTATCAGGGACCTCCGCCCCAAAGCAGCGGGGTATTCATGAGTCTAGCCGCATAAACAGTTTGGGTTAGCCTTGTGCGTTACATGGTGTGGAGGGGGTTCTGCTGTAGCAACTCTTTTGGCGTGTATGTTTTTACTGGCAGCATGTTAGATAGCCCTGTCCTCCATGTCAAGTATAGCTGGGCTTCCGGGTTTGTATCCAGCACTTGGGCTTCAAGCGCGTCCCTGTAGCTGAGACCTCTGGCCAAATATCTCATCACACTCTCTACGTGCTCCTCCCAAGACTCAGGGTGTGTTGGGAAGAGTATTCTATGCTCTTCGCTTCGGAGGTAGCCGATATAGAGGTCCCGCCCACTCTTCTCACCCGCATGCCTAGAGACAGCCCCTACGAGATCCAGTAGACCATAGATCGTTATGCCTTTCATCGAGCCCCTGAGCCTCTTAAGGGCCTCCTCGTTATCGCTCCATCTGGAGTCACTCCTAAATGAGAGGTGGTGAAGAACCAGAACATCCGAGCCTAACACTATCAATCGTCTCTACCACCTCACTGCGCATCCTCCAGCTGACCCCTACCTGATAGAGTAAAGACAAGTTCCTCAGGATTACCCGCCCTGTTAAGCCGCCCACTCAGATATAGCGCCGTCGCACGGGCCTCCGGCGAGGTTTTGGAATACCTGGCCAGCAGCATTCTTATGGCGTCGCTTATAGCTTCGCTGCGGTTTCTGAAGATTCCTTCGTTGCACAGCTCATCAATCCGCCTCACCAGAGCTGAGCTAACCCTCACCTGGAGTAAGACCGTGTCAGCCATTTCAGCCCCTTAACTACAATCTGAAGTATGTGTATTAAAGTATTTGGGAATAAATCCGGGGTTTCTGGTCTGCGGGAATATGTTTTTAAGCCGGGACAACAATATGATAGTTTGAATCACATATGCATGATTTTGTAAAGCTCAGCAAACTTGAGGAAAGAGCCCTCAGGCTATTGCTTCAGCATGGCGAAACGGGGCTCCTCCAGTCCGAGCTATGGCACTTACTCGGAGTCACCAGCAGGGACGGGTCTAGGGTGGCTATAAAGCTTGAGAAAAAAGGTCTTGTTAAAAGAGTGAAGGAATTCGCAAAAGACAGGTGGACTATGAGACTAATCTCTCAGGTGAAGCCAATGAATCTCGGAATTATAAAGGACGCACCGTGCCCTTCATGTCCCTACAACGACTCCTGCGGCCCATCGGGCACCTACGTCCCAACGGAGTGCGTACTGATCGAGTCTTGGCTTCTCTCACTCTCGGTGTCGGCTCCGGAGAAGGCTGAGACGCAGGTCCAGACCCTGAAAACGTAGGAGTTTTACAGAGTGAAAAAGGCCCCCTAAGTGTGTAAATAAATCCGGTTTATTTCTAACCGCGCGCCTTTGATAGACATAGATTAAGGAATGGTAGCCTCGACCGTTGAGATCTTCTCCTCCCTCTGGACCATATTCTCAGCTCTCGGCGTCTTAGTCGGCGCCGTAGTTATATCATATATGGCGTACCTTATTGTGCGGAACCGTGCAAAACCCGGCAAACCCGACCCTACGGACGCGCTGAAACCTGGAGACCTCCCGCGCGAGCAGGCCGGTGCCAAAAAGCTGCTGGTCTCGGTTATCCTGAGCGCAATCATCGTTGTCTCCCTCATCTCCCTGACTTTCACCGCACTAGAGACTCTTGACAGGCCCCCTGCAAACGCCTTTGAGGTCAAGGTGGTCGCATTCCAGTGGGGTTGGAAGTTCTATTACCCAAACGGCTACGAGTCTGTGGGGGAGATCAGAATCCCCAGGGGCGTCCCCGTGGTCTTTTACGTTACCAGCCAAGACGTTTTCCACAACATGGGAATCATTGACTTAAGGTTCAAGATAGATGCTATACCAGGTAAAACGAATATCGGCTGGATAACAGTTTATTCGGCCGGTGTTTACGACATCAGGTGTTTCGAGCTCTGCGGCGATGGCCACGGCGTCATGGTCGGCCGCCTGGTCGTGATGGAGCCTGAGGAGTTTGAGTCCTGGTATTCTTCACTCACGGTGAGTTAGGTTGGAGTCACACCAGTTACCACCTTACTCATCCATTAAGAGGTGGCTACTAACCACAAACCACAAGGATATAGGAATCCTCTACCTAGTTACATCACTCTACTTCCTCGTTGTGGGTGGAGCGCTCGCCCTATTGTTCAGGCTTCAGCTAGCGGACCCAAGCCTCAATATACTCTCGCCACCGGGATTCAATCAGGCTATAACGATCCATGGGCTCGTAATGATTCTCTTCGTGATATCGCCTCTCGCCTTCGCGCTGGCCAACTATGTCGTCCCGCTACAGATCGGGGCCAAAGACCTCGCGTTTCCGAGACTCAACGCGCTAAGTTACTGGATGTACCTATTCGCGGGCATACTTGTGATAATTTCGTTCTTCCAGCAAAGGACGCTGGATGTTGGGTGGACGCTTTATCAGCCTCTCTCCTCAGCATTCTCACCCTACGTCGGCGTCAACACGGGAGGCCTCGGCCTAGCACTGCTCACCGCCTCCGTAACGGTCTCCACTGTAAACTTTGTGGTCACACTTTTCAGGTCCAGGGCTAAGGGCCTCAGCCTGAGAGCGCTACCCATGTTCACACTCACGATTCTGCTAACGGTGTTTATGATGCTCTACGCGTTTCCCGCACTCTTCGCAGGCATTATACTCTTGGCATCGGATAGGCTGCTTGGCACGGTATACTTCACGTCGAGCCAGGGTGGCGCTATTTTGTGGGACCACATCTTCTGGTTCTTCGGGCATCCAGAAGTGTACATTGTCTTGTTTCCTGCGCTGGGAGTTATAGCGGACATACTTGTGACCTTCTCTAAGAGGCCGCTGTTTGGGAGGCGCATCATAATCTCCGCCATGGTCGTTGTCGCGGCCCTAAGCTTCCTAGTTTGGGGGCACCACATGTTCCTTACAGGGATGCACCCAGACATTAGGAGAGCGTTCACGGTTACCACTATAGCAATCTCGCTGCCATTCGACGCGATAATTCTATCATACATCTACACTCTGGCTAAGTCCAAGATAGTGCTTAAGACTCCGATGCTCTTCGCGTTGGGCTCGATAGCAATATTCATTATCGGCGGCATTACAGGGGTCTTCCTCGGCTCGATCGCGCTGGACTATGTCTTGAGGGGGACGTATTTCGTAGTGGCGCACTTCCACTACACGATGGCTGGCGGAGGGCTGATCGGGCTGATAGCCGGCATATATTATTGGTATCCGAAAATGACTGGCCGGATGTTCAGCGAGACCCTCGGAAGGCTGCAATTCGTGTTGACGGTTATAGGGTTTAATCTGCTCTACTTCCCCCTCTTTCTGGCCTGGGAGATGCCCCGGAGGGTGCCGGTCTATATTGAGTCCCTCGCACCTCTCAACCAGTTGGCTACGGTTGGAGGGTTCATCTTCGGCACCTCTGTTCTTGTGATGTTCTGGAATCTACTTTACAGCCTTAAGTATGGCCCGCCAGCAGGCGACAACCCGTGGGGCGCATACAGTCTTGAATGGTTGACCCGCTCCCCTCCGCCACCCGAAAACTTCGAGGGAACACCCGCCTTCGTCGACGGTCAGCTCTCTTTCATCGCGGCCAACGGAGCGTCACACGGCGAGCCAGAGACCCATCTAAGCCCGTGGCCATTCATGCTTAGCATCTCGTCGTTCATCGCCCTGCTAGGTTTGACCGTCCATCTGCTCGTGGCCATAGTCGGCCTCGGTTTCTTGGCCTTCTCGGTCTTAGGGTTTGCCGGGGAGCGTTTCATAAGCCGTGAGGAGGAGCTGGGCGAGAGGTGGCCTTTCGAGCGGGTTGACAGGATGAAGCTGGCTTGGTGGACTTTCATAGCATCGGAGGTGGTGCTGTTCGGGGTGATCCTTAGCGCCTACATATATGTGCGGGCGGCCTCCGCTACCTGGCCTGCGCCCGGGACGCTATTCGACATCTGGCACGGAGCCGTCAACACCTTTATCCTCCTGAGCAGCAGCTTCACAGTTGTTCTGGCCCTAGCCTCGACTCGTGTGGGGAGCCGGGCGGGCACAGTCGGCTTCCTCGCGGCCACCTTGGCACTCGGCGCGGCATTTCTCTTCAACAAATATGACGAGTGGGCGGAGCTCTTCAGCCACGGCATCACATTCTCAAGCGGCCTTCCGGCATCCACGTTCTTCCTGACCACAGGTGTTCACGGAGCCCACGTCTTTGCAGGTCTCCTTGCAATCGCATACGTACTCGCCCGGGCTCTGAAGGGGGCCTACGGGCGCGAGAGACACGAGACTCTCGAATACCTAGGCTACTATTGGCACTTCGTCGATATCGTCTGGGTCTTCATCTTTCCGCTCTTCTATTTGGTGTGAGGTGAGCGGGCGGATGCGTCTGTGGGTCTACACTTCGGTCTTCGCCGCCTTGGTCGCTATGACGGTCTTGGAGCTGGTTATCTTCGGTCAGCCTCTTCCGAGACTGGTCATAGATCTAAGCATAATAGGGCTCGCGGGTGGAAAGGCTATGCTCATAGCCCTCTTCTTCCAGCACCTCGCGTATGAGCCCAGAAGCCTCTCATCACTCGCGCTGCTCGCCGTTGGTGGCGTCGCGGCCTTCTTAGTGCTCAGCGTATACTCGATACTCGGCATAACGTTTACTTAGAGGGGTGAAGGCGCGTATGCGTAGCGCATATGTTGCTGCGGCCCTTGCGGGTCTGGCTGGGCTGGCGCTTCTAGCCCTCTTAATCTGGGTGCTTGTTGGCGGAGTCTCTTTTTAGAGCCACCTCTCCAGCCTAGCGTTTTTATCCGCTTTTCTCAGCTCAGCTCCTAGGGCGCTCAGGACGGTCTGTGCAGCCCTCCTAAGATACTCCCTGTAGTATTCTATGTCGCATCTCCCTGCGAAGAGCTGTGTGGCCCTCACTCTACAGCTAGGGCTCGGGTGTCTACGCGAGGTGTAGATGTATCCGACACCCTCGCCTTTCCCGATTATCTGACCGGATGCTTGGAGCTGCAGAGCTGCTGAGACATGTGCGAGTTCGCGCCTATACTCTGAGGTAGGCTTGCCCAGTGCTCGGTATATCTCCAGCTCCCAGGCCTCGAGGCCTTTCGAAAGAATCTGCTCATACTCCTCCAGTAATCTGAGACCCTCCTTGACTCCCCTTGTCAGCACTTCATGGGCCGAGCTACCAGACATGACTGTCCTGATAAGCTTCTCCTGAAACTCTCTAATTATGGGGGGCGTGTCGCTTCTCCTCAGCTCTATTCCCCGCGCCTCAACAGCCCCCTCGTAGGTGACGCCGAAATATCTCTTCAGGGCCGGAGTATCTGGGTCGGTCCTAAGCCTAGGGAAGGCTAAGAACTTGAAGTGCCTGTCGAGACTCATAGGCAGGCCTGCGGCCTCCGAGATCCTCCCCGCCAAGACCTCGTACTCCCTCCTCGACGCCCCCTCCTTTTTGACGAAGAGCGAGTCCACATCCCCGTAAATTATCTCGAATCCCTCGTCCTCGGCAACTCTTTTACTTATGAGCATGGCCTGCCTTGAGGCCTTGTTTATCTCCTCGAACGCGAAGGTGTTGCCGAACCTGTTCCAGCAGCAACCGCTAATCCCATACTGGGTGCAGAGTATAAGCTTGAGGGCCTCGATTCTCTGAGTGCAGTAGAGCTCCTCCTCGCTTCCAGGTGTCAGGGACCTTCTGAGCCTTTTGAGTCTTAGACGCCTCTCAAGCCAAGGCCTTAACACGGAGGGTATTAGGCCACCGCCGCCTAGGGGCCTCTCATAGCTTATTCCATACTTCAATATGATACTCGGGTATTGAGAGTCGAAGTCCAGCGCTGCTACGTTCTCGTGGAGGCCGGGCTTAGGCGTGAATGTTATGCCCCCCCTGTCGCGCTCCAGAAGCTCCCCCAGCCCCCTCACATCCTCCATAAACTCCAGCCTAGGAGCGAGAACATCCATGCATGAGAGCACATAGATGTTTCTAGAGTCGATGCATCTGTTGCTGGTCCATCTGGTTGCCAAGCCGAGCGTGGTAAAGGAGAAGCGCGCCCTCTCCACCAACCCCGCGAGACCGTACTCGTCAGGTTCGAAGCCGTAAAAGACGTCGCCGAGGAAGACCCGCCCAGCCGCTGAGCCCTGCGAGAGCCTCCAAGGGTCGCCACACCTCCCAAGCCCAGACCCCACTCCGCCGCTCTTCAGCAAGTCGGCAAGCCTCTTGGACGCACGTCTATTCAAGCCGGGAAGATATATGAGGTCCGGGTCAAGGGCGGAGACCAGCTCGACGAGACCCTTCACGGCACTATCCTCTGAGCAGTCGAGCCTAAATGCTCTGCCACCCGTCTCAGCCACGAAGCCCGTGAGCCTTTCACCGGCATGCCGGGGAATCACTCTGAGGAGCTTGAATGGTGGTGGTCTAAACTCGTCGGGGTCTGGGAGGCGCTCGGCCGCGACTATCCTGTCGCCTGAGACTTTGAGACTAACATGGCTGGAGGGCTCTATTCTCAGGCCGTTGAAGAGGTATCGCTGAACATGGGGCAGGTCGTCGCCATACACTTCACCAACTAAGCCGCTCCTCCTCGCCGTCTTCACCAACCTCTCCACACTTCTAGCGCCGAAGGCCTCAACCCTCAGAAGCCTTCTTCGGCTCGGACGCCACAGACCCACGAGCCGGTCCACGACCTCTACGCGCCTAGCATCAGGCGACTGCTCAAAGAGCCGCGCCAGCTCGCCCAGAAGCGCCTCACTCTTGGGCCTTAAGTAGACACAGGGCCGATACTCGTCAACCAGCCTCAGAGACCTGCCGCTCGAGTCCTTAACCCAGACCACCGCCTCGCAGTCGAGAACGTATACGTCGAGTATCCAGCCCTGGAGGCTTCTCAGCCACCCGTCCCCCTTTCCACATCCCTGAGCCTGGCCTCGATCTCCGTTATCCTCTTCTTCAGCTCCTCTATCTCGGCCTTGTTATGTATGTTGGCCGCCAAGTTCATCGAGTCTAGAATCGTTATCTCGCCCACACCGCCCATCGCCGCGTGCTCCTGGCCCCAGACATCCCTGATAAGCGTGTCCAAGGCCCTTCTATGCTTCTCATCCCTGAGTAGAGGCCTATAGAACCTTCTGAGCCTCTCGACGACCTGCCTGTAGAGCTGCCTGAAGGGGGGAGTCACCCTACCCATGCCCAGCCACCAGGAGAGGGAGCTGAGAACCGCGGCCTGTGGAGCCGGAAGAGAGGAGTGCTTGACAAGACTCGCTGCCGGTCGCGAGTCTCTGAAGGCGAAAAAACACGATGGCCGAGGCTCTATGAAGCACCTGAGACGGTAGGAGAGGCTTGGCACGGTCTATGGAGGCGCCGCGGGCCGCTGCCGTCACCACCACCGCTGCACCCACCTCCGAGGCAACCTCCACGAGAGTGGCCACAGACCTTACCAGCGCTTGATAGGCCTCTTCGCCGCCACCGGCCAAGAATGCGGAGGCGTTATGCATCGCTATGAGGCCGGCGCGCCCCTCGACCCTAACCGCTTCCGCAAGCCTCTCGGCAGCGTGGACCTGTCTCTGAGCGTTGAACGCCGCCGCACACTTTATGGCGGATAGTATGGTGAATGGTTCCAGGCCTGCGGCCTTGGCGGCGGAGGAGAAGGCGTTGGCGTCGATAAGAGTCTTCTTGCCATAGTAGTCCGTATTGTTAAGATAGGCTATGGGCCCGTTCCTCGAGGCCTCCACCATGACTCTGTAGAGCACCGTGTCTGTTATAGATGGGTCGCCGTAGAAGACGTAGAGAGCTCCTGGCCTGAGGCCACCTATAAGACCGTCGAGCTCCACGATTCCAGTATATAGCGGTTGGCGATGAAGCAGCTCGAAGGCACGCCTCATCAAGACCCACCTATACCGGGCCAACGAGCCTCGGGCCCCTAGCGCTTAGAAGGCTCAGCGTCCTCTATCCCTTTCTCCGAGATCTTGAACCTTGCCTCAACATCCGAGGGGTGGTAGGGGCTATCCATTATCCTAGCTACCCGCGTGTCCTCAGGCCCCCTCCTCAGAAAGACCCTATACGTGGTGCCGTGAGCAAGGACATGGCCTCCGCTGGGCTTTATTGGGTTTCCGTAAAAGGCGCCCGGGTCCCCTATGACCTGGTTGGTGACGACAACCGCCACGTTCCTTATCTCCGCGAGCCTGAGAAGCCTGTGAAGGGCCGCGTTAAGCTTTTGCTGCCTCTCAGAGAGGTTCTCACGCCCAACATAATCGGCCCTAAAGTGGGAGATAATGGAGTCCACGATGACTAGCCTCGCCTTATATTTCTCGATATGTCTTCCAAGCTCCCTCACAACCAGCTGGAGATGACTTGAGTTATAGACCTCCGAGACCACGACGCCTTCTAGAATCTTTTCAGGATTCAATCCGCGGGCCTTAGCTATCTCGTAAACCCTCTCAGGCCTAAAGGTCGACTCCGTGTCGATGTATATCGCGCCCGCCGAGAGGCCGCCTTTTTCCTTCGGCAGCTGAGCCGTGACACAGAGGGTATGGCATAACTGAGTCTTACCACACCCATACTCGCCGACCAGCTCCGTCACAGCCTGAGTCTCCACCCCACCCCTCAGGAGGTTGTCGAGGGATGAGCAGCCAGTAGTTATCCTCTCGAGACTCTTCCTCCTCTCCAAGACCTCCTTACCCGTCATCAGCTCCGAGTCTAAGAAACCGCTACTGACAAGCAGAACCCTAGCTTGGAGGCAGAGCTCCTCCGCCTTCCTAGCGTCAATCCCAGCGTCAACTAGCTCGCGGGGAGAGGCCGCTGCAAGATCTAGGAGGCCGTATATGCCGATGGAGGCTAGCTTCTCCTTAGTAGCCTCCCCCACCCCTCTCAGATCGTCGAGGCTATAGACGTCGATATCCTCTTTCTCGCCTTCTACGTGGGCCTCTCCTCTCTTAGCTGAGGGACTCACGACTCAGACAGCCGCGACCACCTAAAAATAGCTTAAGACTCCTCGGCGAAAGTGGGGGAGAAACTGGGACTGCGGGCTACTCTATTCTATTATGACTCTCTCAATGTTAAAGTGCCGCTTGGCCATCCTCCTAACCATGATGACGTTCCTGCCGCCCTTCCCTATCACCATCGCCTTCTCCTCGGGGGCAACCTTTATGACGGCCGTCAGCCGCCCATTTTTACCGTGAATTATCTTGACCTCCTGAGCCTTCGCGGGCTTAACCGCGTTGGAGAGAAATGAGGCAGCGTCGCCGTGATACTCAACAACCTTAAGCTTCTTCTTCAAAAGACTCGACAGCTCCTGAACCTTAACCCCCCGCTTCCCTACTGCGCGGCCGAATTCTCCCTCCCTCACCAAGAACACTACCTGCTCATCATCGGCTAGGCAGTCCAGAACGGTTGCGCCTGTGTAACTCTGGAAAAGGGAGACAAGCCGCATCTCGCGCTCCGTAAGCTTGATCTCCTCGTCTGTCAACTACTTTCGCCCAGTATTGAAGAGTTACCAGGGTCTAGGATAGCGACGGTGGAGGCGCCGAAGGGCTTCCCGAGGGCCTGCCCAATCTCTCTCGCAACCAAGTCCGAATATATTAGGGGGATGTTAGCTGTTCTTGCAGCCATCTCGAGGAGCTGTCTCTTATTCTCCGGGCAGTTCTTAGCTACCACTACCGCCCTCGCGTTCTTCCTAATGACGCTGAGATAGCTCTGCCTAAACCCTAGCAGATATTTTCCCGTCAACCTAACGACTGAGAGCTCCTTCTTCACGTCCACTCCTCATCACCCCTTCTGATTCTCTTCGTTATTCTGGTTTGGTGCGAGCTCGCCATACCTCATCAGGAGGCTAACTCTGCCTGTACCTATCGGCACCTCCCTGCCTATTAGTATTCTCTCTATGTTACCTTGTAGTTTGTCAACCTCGCCGGAGGCGGCGGCCTCTATGAGTGTCTGGAAGCTTATCTCGAACGCGGCCCTTGCCAAGACGCTGGACTTCAGCCTAACAACTCCGTGCCTACCAACCTGCCTGACCTTGCCGTCCATCGTCATAGCATCAGCTAATAGGAGGAGGTGCCTGATATCGACATCCAAGCCTTGCTCTCTCAAGAGCTGCCGGGCTTCATCGACGATTAGCTGCCTCGCTGCCTCTATTCCCAGAATAGAGGCGACCTCGTGGATATCGTTCGAAGTAACTCTTCTAAAATCAACCTCGGGCACCATCATGATCTCCTTCAGGTTAGAGCCCTCGGTCTGAATAAAGAACTCTCCACCCCTCTTCCTCACAACCGCCTTAGTTATCCTCCTCACACCTCTTATCCGCGTATTAAGAATCCGCGACTTGGCTAGCTCGAGGGACTCGGGCTCGGAGCCCTTCAACGTGAGAGACACAGCTCTCTTGGGCTCTAGGAACCTGGGCTTATACTGCTTGAGGGCTTGGTTAAGCTCCTCCTTAGTCACCGACAGCTCCCTCACCGCATCCTCGTCAAGAATCAGTATTATGTCGCCTGTCCTGGCCTCAATTCTCACCTCGCCTACTATGTCCGCGATGCTTATGAACTGGAGCTTGTTCGCGACCTTCCTAGCAAGCTTCGGGTCCTGGTTATACGGCGGCTTCAGATAGACATTCATCATGGGTGTTGACGGGGTCCTCCTCGCGTCTATAATCTCGATGAGCCGCGGCAATCCTACAAGGATGCTCTGCTCCCTGACTCCCGCGAAGTGGAATGTCCTGAGTGTGAGCTGTGTCCCGGGCTCGCCCAGTGACTGGGCCGCAATTATGCCCACCGGGTCTCCCGACTCAACTAGGCTCTGAAGATACACCCTATAGGCGGTCGAGAACACCGACTCCAGAGCGCTCTTTGGCACACCCTGACCCAGACACGCCGCTGACAGCTCCTCAACAACCGACACAGGCATCAACTCCTCATAACGCTTTGCAACGGCGACCACGTCGTTCCTCGAGGCCGCAGGCCCGCTAGCCCTAGTACCGGAAAGCACCTGCTCTATGATTGTGGAGGCGACGAAGGGCTTTCCATGATCGCTCTTCCCTGGGTCAACACCATCTTCGCCGAACATGAACTGGACAATCTTCTTAGTGTCAGATGTCCTCACGGAGCCGTCAAACTCTACATAGAGCGATTCTAGGGCGTTTATGAGCCGCCTCTGCATGTAGCCGCTCTGCTGTGTCCTCACGGCGGTATCGACTAGGCCGTCTCTTCCGCCCATCAGGTGGAAGAAGAACTCCACGGGGTCCAGCCCCTTGATGAAGGGGTTGTAGACGAATCCTCGCGCCCTCGGCGACAGGTCGTTCTTCTCGAAATATGTCAGGACCCTGGATGTGTATCCCCTGCTGGGCCTCTCCCTCCTAACTGCTTGCTGACCCACGATAGCTATCATCTGGTCGATGTTCAGCGTGCTCCCCCTCGCCCCTGTCCTAGCCATAATTACGAGCGGGTTGTCCACTGAGACATACTTTCTCACAAACCCTCCGATCTCGTCTCTCGTCCTTGAGAGTAGCTCCAGTATCTCTGACTCAAAGGCTTTCTCAGGTGTCTCGCCGGGCTTAACCTCTAGCCTGCCTCTCTCATAGTCCGCTTTCAACTTCTCGAATTCTTGCTCCATATTCTTCAGAAGTCCTGAAGTCTTCGTGTAGACCTCACTCGGAACAGCCAAGTTTTCAATTCCGAATGTGAAGCCTCTTAGATTGATGTAGGTGTTTGCAAGTCTGACAACCCTGTTTAAGAAGTTGGAGGCGGTTTCATAGCCGTATTCCCTGTAAAGCCTATGCAAGACGCTGTTAGCCCTCTCAACACCTACAAGCGCCTTATCGACGTACCCCGAGACGAGTTTCCCATTTTCAATCACGACCATAACATCGGAGTTGAAGTTGGATTGGACCTTATGAGAGAAGTTGGGGGGGAGAAGTAGACTGAAAATCTGTTTGCCACTCCATAAGGGTTCAGGCTTGGTTATCTCTGGCGCGGGCAACTCACCCTTGTAGCTGACAGCTGATAGGAGGTATCCGAGCATCTGTTTGTCCACATACGTCCCGTCCTTTGTAAGGATGTAGAGTGATGTTAGGAAGTCTCTAATAGCACCGATTATCGGCGCGCCGTATCTGGCTGAGATTATGTTGCGCTGGACCTGGAGGAGGAGCCTAGCCTCCGCCTGCGCCTCCTCGCTCTGTGGTACGTGTAGGTTCATCTCGTCACCATCGAAGTCTGCGTTGTAGGGCGTGCATACAGCCAGATTTAGCCTGAAGGTCTTGTAGGGGAGAACCCTGACGCGGTGGGCCATGATGGAGACTCTGTGAAGGCTGGGCTGCCTGTTAAACAGGACAATATCACCATCTTGAAGATGTCTCTCCACGATCCAGCCATCCTCGAGAGTGTCTGCAACCTCGTCGAGATTCTGAACATTCTTGAGGCGGACCATTTTCTTGTCGCTCTTAAGCACATACCTCGCCCCGGGATACCTGTCGGGCCCATTTCTAACCATGGCCTTTAACCGCTCCTTATTCCAGGGCGTAACAACCTCCGGGACCGTCAGCTGCATGGCTATCTCAAGCGGAACGCCTACTTCGTCGACATCTATGTTCGGGTCAGGGCTGATGACTGTGCGGGCGGAGAAGTCCACACGCTTCCCTGACAGGTTTAGCCTGAACCGCCCCTCCTTACCCTTCAGCCTTTGAGCCAAAGTCTTCAGTATTCGGCCAGACCTGTGCTGGGCAGGCGAGATCCCTATTGTCTCATTGTTGATGTATGTCGTCACGTGGTATTGGAGCAGATCTGCGAGCTCGGCGATCACTGGCGACGGCGCCGCAGCAGCTATGCTTTCTTTAAGCCTCTGATTAACCCTCAGGATGTCCACCAGCTTGTGTGTCAGGTCGTCCTCAGAGCGGTAGTTGCTTTCGAGAGTTATGGAGGGTCGAACATATACCGGCGGGACTGGCAAGACTGTGAGGACCATCCACTCGGGGCGCGAAGACTGAGGGTCTATATCGAGAAGCTCCAAGTCATCATCAGGTATCCTCTCGAGCCTCTGCCTGACGGAGCTTGCGGTAAGCCTAACAGCCCCTTGCGGGGTGGACTCAACGAAGGTTGAGGGCTTCTCAAGCTCAATCTTGTACTGCTTCTCGCCGCAGTGCGGACAGGTCTGCGTAGCCATGGCCTTCTGCTTCACCCTGTAGAAGACGTGCCTGTACATCTTCCCCTCCTGTTTGAGCTGTCTTAGTCTCGCTCTCGTCTCCTCTATCTCGTCCTGACTCATCAGGAGCCTTCCACAGGAGCGGCAGATGCACCTTAACAGCTCGTGAATTATCTTCACGAACCCGATATGTATTACGGGGACAGCCAGCTCGATGTGGCCGAAGTGGCCGGGGCAGGAGATATAGGTGTTGCCGCAGGTCTTGCATCTCTGTCCGGGCTCCAGTGTACCGAGCATCGGGTCCATCACGCCTGTCGGAATGGGGACGCCGTCCTCATCATAGGTGTCGGGGTTCTGGACCTCTACGACGCTCATGCTCCTGATCATGCTGGGCGAGAGGACGCCAAACTTTATCGCCGAGATGATTCCCCTCATCTTACCCCACCTCCTCGAAGACCAGCTTAGGATAGACGCCCATAGAGAGCAGCTCGTTAAGCAATAGGAAGAAGGCGTAAGACATGGAGACCTGTACTCCTAAGAAGTCTTTTCCGTGAACTGGGCATATGAGCTGGTTCTGTTTAAGGTCTTGATATGCGGGTAGGCCGCATTTCTCGCAGAAGTGCGCGGTGTATTTATCGCTCTGCTCAAGGAGCCTGTCGAGAAGTAGATAGCTGGCGCCATATGCTATGAGGCAGTCTCTCTCCATCTCCCCAAACTTCAGGCCTCCGCCTCGAGAACGACCCTCAGTAGGCTGCCTAGTCAGTATCTGGACCTGGCCCCTCGACCTCGCATGTATCTTATCCCTGACTAGGTGGTGAAGCCTCTGATAATACACTACTCCGATAAAGATCTCGACCTCGTATCTTCTCCCCGTCAAGCCATCATACATGACCTCTGTACCCGCTCCCTTGAATCCGAGCTGCTCCAGCTCAGTTCTGATCTCCTCCAATGGTTTACCGATGAAGGGCGAGCCATCCACCTCTTCGCCCTTCAAGCATGAAACCTTTCCTGCGACGCCTTCGATCAATTGTCCAACAGTCATTCTTGAGGGGAAGGCGTGAGGATTGATTATGAGGTCGGGCACTATGCCGCTTGATGTGTATGGCATGTCTGCCTGCGCGAATAGCATCCCCACGACGCCTTTCTGACCATGCCTCGAGGCAAACTTATCCCCTATCTCGGCGAAACAATTGGTCCTAACCCTCGCCTTGATAAGGGTTGTCTCCTCAAGTGTCTTAGAAATCCAGATAGTGTCAACTACACCCGCCTCAGTTGGTCTCACAACCTCGGACGAGTCCCTCCAAACCATCTCCCTCGCAGGAGCCCGCATGTATTCCTCCATGAACCTTGGGGGACTCACCATGCCTACGATAGCCATGCCGCCGGTAACCTCGGACTCGGGGAATGCGAGACCGTCGATGTCAAGCGCCCTGTAGTACTGTTCGCCCCTGTATCCTCTTACGCTCGGCTCGGGGATGGTTAGCTTATCTCTCTCACCACCCATATACTGCTTTGCCTCAACTTCATATGTCCTGAAACTGATGCTAAACCCTAAACCGCGCTCCACTGCAGACTTATTCAGAACCACAGCATCTTCCATGTTGTATCCATAGCCTGTCAAGACAGCGACCACCATGTTCTGCCCTATGGGCCGCTGCGTCAAAGAAAGACGTTTCATAAATCTAGTCGTCACCAAGGGCTTCTGAGGATAGACTAGTAGGTGGAGCCTTGAGTCAGACCTCAGGTTGAGGCTGGCTAAGGGGACTCCGAGGGCCTGTTTAGCCATCGAGGCCTCGTAGACGTTTCTCGGCGACTGGTTATGGTTGCTGTAAGGAATGATCGAGCCCACCGCTCCGAGCATGAGCAGTGGAGAGATCTCGAGATACTGGTGATTCGGTGACAGTTCTTCAGGAGAGACGGCTACTAGAATGTTCTCCTCCTCCGAGGCGTCAAGGAACTCGACTCCTCCTATGGCTACCAGATCTCTGAATCTGAATGTCCCGTTTGATAGTGAGTCAATTAATGCTTTAGAGACGCTTGGCACACCATTCTCTACAACTATTAGTGGCCGCCTAACCCTGCCCTCGTCCGTGTATATCTCGACTTCCTGTACGTGTGGGTACTCGTTCAAGCAGACATTTATCGAGACGCTTATCTCGCCCTTCCTCCTAAGCGCCCTTAGCTCTCTAACCAGCGCCTTACCGTCCGCGTGATATCCGACGAGCTCATTATCAAGATATACTTTTGCGGCATAGCTCTTCCTCTTGCCTCTTCTCTTCTCGTCGAGAGCTACTAGGACACCGACCATGCCCAGGTCAACCAGCCTCCTCTTCAGCTCTATCTTCTCTTGCTGTGACAGAGGCACCGAGACCTCTGCACCCAGAGCCAAGTTCTTGACTAGCCCAGAGTTCGCACCCTCAGGTGTCTCGACAGGGCATATTCGCCCCAAATGAGTTCCGTGGAGGTCTCTAGCCTCAAAGTGCGCCTGACTCCTACTTAGGGGGGACTGGACCCTTCTCAGATGGCTGATTGTGGCGAGATAGTTAGTCCTGTTGAGGAGCTGTGTTACACCAACACGCCCACCAGGCCAGTTGCCCGTCGCAAATGCGTGGAAGACAACGTCATTTATGATGCTGGGCTTTACGAAGGGAGATATCGTTATGGGGTACCGAGAGGTCATGCTTCTCTCAAGCTGATACTTTACATCTCTAATCAGCTTGGTCAACGCCATCCTGAAGAGCTCCGTAAGGAGCGGGTTCTCCAGCTTCAACCTCTTGTTGCCGTAGTGGTCCTTGTCTGACGGCTGCCTGAGACCTAAGCTGGTCTCGAGCAGCTTCCCAACCATGTCGCAGAGCAATATACCCTTCTTGTACCTTGAGTCGGGTGTAGTACCGACGTGAAGCATAAAAATGTTGTCTATCATCTGCTCAGCACGTTGCTTCCTGTACTCTTCGGCGTACCCGAAGGCGATCCTGTTGCCGATGTAGACGAGGGCGTCGGCAGCCGTCTCAATGCCCTCGGCCTCTTTGAAGGAGGCCTCAAGGAGCTCCTGAACAGCTTGGTTATTAGATATTAGATTCACTATCTCGCTGTCTTTCGTCAAACCAAGTGCTCTCAGCATCACTATGAGCGGAATTCCCTTATAGATTCGTGAGAAGAAGACCTTTATCGGCCCTCCATGAGAGTATGTGACCTCAACCTTGCTCATCCTCCCCTGCGCAGAGGATAGAAGCATCGCAGAATACTGAGGATTCTCCTTATGACCCTTCACAGTTACTAGGACCTTATTGGGCGATAGGTCCTCTATCGCCACTATAACTCTTTCCGAGCCGTTGATGATGAAGTAGCCTCCTAGGTCGAGAGGATCCTCGCCTATCGACGCCAATTCCTCGGGGGTCATTCTGCTTAGTGGGCAGATTGAGGACTTTACCATTATCGGTATCGAGCCAATCATTACGCGTTCTCCAACAACCACGGGCTTGTCGTCGATGTAGAGGCTCATCTTAACGTATATTGGAGCAGCGTATGTTAGGTTTCTCAATCTGCACTCGGCAGGCGTGACATCCTCCCTAGCCATGCCATCGATCTCAACTATCCGGGGAGAACCAATCTCAACACTCTCAAACCTCAGCTCAGCCTTCCCCTTCGCCTTAATGTCGACGGGGCTCATACTGAGAATCAGGTTTTTGAGGCCCTCCTTGACAAAGTAGTCATAGGACATCAAGTGATGGCTGATTAGACCTGCATCTTCTATGTAGGCGTCTGCGACTTTCCAGAGGTCCTCGCCAGTTAGCACGGGCTGGTCTGACGTAGACTTGGCCCTCACTCCTCCCTCGTCACCACCCTGTAATAAGTGGCCACACCTGCTGTCGGAGACTTCCTCGTGATTCTCAATACGTTCCCCGGTGCGGCACCTATCTCACGAACAACCGGGTCGCTGACAAGTATTCTGGGGAGCTCGTTTAGAGAGATCCTATACTTGTCGAGAAGCTGTTGAACCTCCTCAGGCTTCAATATCTCGTGCTTTGGAACCAGCTCATGGTCAAGTATCGAGACAGTCGCGGGTGCGGCGGCCTCGCTAGCTTTCTTAGATTTAGAAGACTTATGTGGCAGAATACACCACCTTCCTTATAGCCAGATTCACTTGAGACAAAATAGTCAGATTCCTTTATTAACTTATCCGCGACCCAGATAGAAATATTCGGCATGATTGTGGGGGGAGCTCCCGGGGAGAGGAAAGAAAGGGGGCTATTCATTGTAGTCCACCACCCCCTCCATGCGTCTCAAAGCCGTTACCTAGGTTAAAGATTATTAGGTAGTGGAAAGTTTTAGCAAAACAATGGAGAGTTTTAGAATAACTCTTACCGAGCGAGCCGCCCGGAAGATTAAGGAGTATTTGGCGAGCGAGGGGGAGGGGCTGGCACTCAGGGTCTTCATCGCGGGTCAGGGCTGCTGCGGATACAAGTATGGCATGGCTCTGGATGACGAAGCCCTGGAGGGTGACGTGGTCATCCACAACAACGGCGTGAAGATCGTTGTTGACAAGTATAGTGCCCAGGTCTTGGATAACTCGGAGATAGACTATATCGAGGATGAGAGAGGATCAGGCTTTACTGTAAAGAACCCCAACGAGCAGTCAACTTGCAGCTGCGGCGGCCATCATCACGCCTTAGAGTAGCGGAGGCCTCATGAAGATAGGTGACGCCTGCCCGGACTTTACACTACCCTCTACAGATGGAATATTCAGGCTGAGTGAAAAGCTGGGCAAGAATCGCTATATCGTCTTATACTTTTACCCGAAGGACAATACTCCTGGCTGCACGACCGAGGCCTGCAGCTTTAGAGACAATATGGAAGACGTGACAAAATATGGCGCCGACGTCTATGGGATAAGCACCGACAGCATCGAGAGCCACAGGAAATTTGCATCAAAGCATGGCCTAAGCTTCCCCCTGCTAAGCTACGAGAAGGGCGAGGTGTCGAAGCTCTTCAACGCGTACAACAGCCTATTCCGCGCTGCGAGCCGAAAAACATTCGTTATCTCTCCCGAGGGGAAGGTGGTCCACATAGTTGAGGGCGTGCAGCCGAGAGAACACGTTAGACGCGTTATCGAGTACCTAAAAAATCAAACAAGTAAGTGACTGAGCTACTGAGCGATTTCTCTCACAGCCTTGACTATTTCATCGGCGGTAGGAAATCTTCCACCCTGTTCTTTCCTCGAGTAGACTTTTTTATCATTGATATAGACGTCGAAAGTCCCTCCGTCTGAAGTGTCAAGCGTTACTGAGAACTTCTTGTTATACTGTGTTCCGAAGGACTGCAAAAGGTTGTTTGCTAGTTCGAGTGCTCTCGGCAGATGACCGCAGGGTACACAGTAGACGATTCTGACGTTTATCAACGCCGATATGTGGTTTTGCCCATTTTATTAACTTGATTCAGATATTCAAAGAATGTATGTAAAACTTATATTTTAGAGTCGGTACTTTGTAAGTTGAGAAGCAGGGAAATGCTCACCGAGAGTGTTTTAGAAGAGTGCCCCAGATGTCACTACGAGGTGCCCGCAGGCACGCATAGATGCCCAAGATGCGGGCTCTGCCTCACCTGTCCCAGCCAATAACTCCCCCCTAGAGCCTTATTTGCATCTTCTCCTCTAGGGCATATGCTTTTAGTCCAAGCCTTCTCAGATGCCTAGCAAGGACAGGGGAGTATCCGTAGATTGTCAGGACTGTTTTGTAGTCTGAGTTCTTAGCATAGGAGACGAGACCGAAGAAGTCGGAGTGGGCGCTGAGTGGGAAGTAGGCGCTGAAGCCTTCTTGGCGATGTGTCAGGGTCCATCCAGTTACGAGGGCCCATCTGAGACGTCTTCCGTGGAGGGTTTGAGTATCGATGGTCGGCGATATATAGACGGCCCCGCCCTTTAGTGCTTCGTCACCCTCCCGGCTCCCCTTTCTGAGGAAGTCCATCCACGGGTAGGTGTTTTTGTAGACCCGCGAGACGCTGAAGACCTCTGGGCCAACCACGACGGGGGTCTGAACCGTACTGTTTATGAGGGCGACCAGCTCTTGAGCCTTGCCGGCGGTGTAGGCTTTGAAGGCTGGTATCTCACCTTGGGCGAGAGTCTTTGAGACCCATTTGACGATTTCGTAGTAGATTCGTTCACGTTCAGGGAATTTATAGACTGGGGAGCCATAGGTGGCCTCGAGGATGAGGACATCCCCCTCCAGCTGCTCAGCACCCTTCTGGAGGATGCTGTCATACACATTCATATCGCCCGTGTAGACCACTGAGAGTCCATCAGCCTCGACATTGAAGAGGCTAGACCCAAGCATGTGCCCCGAGTTGAGGGCTGTTATCGTGGCTCCCTCGAGTATGGATATCTTGACTCCGAGAGTAGACTCGATGAATTTCTTATAGTATTTCCTGCGTGACGCAAAGATTCGCATAGTCTCGCCTGTCATTAGATTGACTGAGCCAGGCGAGCCCGCATGGTCCATGTGGGCGTGGCTGATGCACCTAACACCAGTTCCCCACGCCGAGTCGAAGAGTATCCTGGAGTATCCTACTT
Source organism: Thermoproteota archaeon (assembly GCA_030550155.1). Lineage (GTDB taxonomy): Archaea > Thermoproteota > Nitrososphaeria_A > Caldarchaeales > Calditenuaceae > HRBIN02. The sequence continues at coordinate 27,746 of JAUQPZ010000007.1, read as the reverse complement.
CGAGGACGGGGGCTCCACCCTCGAGGCGCACCAGCCGCATCCTCAAACCATATCGTTGTAGAGCTTGATAAAACTTTAGCATCGCTTAGAAAAAGCGAGTAGGCTTAAAGATCGTCTCTTCCAGTGGCTTCTCGCGGGTCATGACGGAATCATTTTTTAACGAGAGAGACGAGGCGTTAATGGATGTCCCTGCTCCGCGAGAAGTTTGACAGAGCTGTTGAGAGCTCTGGAAGTATTCTGTGCTTGGGGCTCGATCCGCCGCCGGCAAAATATCCCGACCCTGCCTCAAGACTAAGGTTCTGCCTTGACACCCTTAAACAGCTTGGCAGATACTGCTCCGCAGTCAAGATAAACGAAAACCACATACGCGGTGTGGGTGAAGACGGGCAAAGGGCCTTGACAGAGCTGGCGAGAAAGCTGGGTGTGTTGTCGATCCTTGACTGCAAGCTGGGCGACATAGGAGAGACTGTGCGGGCTGGCGTGAGCACTATCTCTAGGCTTGGATACGACGCTTTTACCGCCAACCCTCTCTTCGGCAACTTTGAGGAGATTGTGGAGGCGGCCCACGATGTCGGCCTCGGCGTCATCTTATTAGCGCTCCCTTCCGGCCGCTATGGAGAGAGATTCTTCAGGCTTAAGGCTGGTGACGAGCCGCTCTACAGGAGAATTATCAAGACGGGGGTTGAGGTGGGTGTTGATGGCTATGTGCTCGGGCTCTCCGAGAGCCTTACGGAGGCCGAGGTGGGTGAGGTCAGGCGGGAGATTGGGGAGGAGGCAATTATTCTCGCCCCAGGAATGGGCGCACAGGGCGGAGACCCTAAACCGCTTATAAGGGCGGGGGGCGAGAGAGTGCTGGTGAATGTCGGCCGCTCAATAATTCTTGCCGACGACCCCGCGGCAGCGGCCGCAAGAATCTCCGAGGAACTGTCCTCGGAGAGGGAGTTCACCCTAACAACTAAGGCTCTTGTCACCGCAGAGGGCGTCCTAAACATTTACGACAAGCCGGTTCGGCTCTCTAGCGGCGGGTTAAGCAGAATCTACATCGATTGCAGGGCCCTCTACTCCGACGTAAGGGCCAGGACACTTGTAGCAAGGCTGATGGTCTCCTTAATCTCGCGGAAGCTGGGGAGGACGGGGTTCGAGATAGCTACGACCGCTACTGCGGGTATTCCGATAGCGAGCATTGTCGCCGACAGGCTGGGAACAGGATTGGTCTATGTCAGGATGGAGAAGAAGGAGCACGGACTCGAGAGGCGGGTTGAGGGCGTGGTGAGGCGGGGAGGTGTATACATAGGAGTCGACGACGTCGCGACCACTGGGAGGAGCGCTCTTGAATGCGTGAAGACTATTAGAGAAGAGGGAGGTGTTGTCGACAGATACTTTGTGATCTTGGACAGGCTTGAAGGGGCGGAGAAGGCACTTGGTGAAGCGGGCGTGAAGCTCTACTCACTCTCCAGGATGAATGAGGATTTTATGTCTATGGTCGAGTCGGCCAAGAAGAGAGCTGCGCAGTAGTCTCAGATGCCTGCTTACCTGTTCCTGACTATCAAGTACTCGGCTAGAGAACGTAGCAGGTCTTTTGCACGCCCGGGCTTCAGGACATGCTCTACATCTCTCCACGCATTCTCAACCAGTTCCCTCGCGACCGCTTTGCTGTATTCTATCGCGCCGCAACTTTTTATTAGCTCTATCGACTCAGTTATTTCTTCGCGGCTTGCGTCTCTCTTACCCAAAACCACAAGTATGCGGCCCCTCTTCTCGGAAGGCAGAGAACGTAAAGCATGTATAACCATTAGGGTCCTCTTACCCTCCCTCAGGTCGCCCCCCACCTCCTTACCATAGAGAGACTCATCACCCACGAGGTTGAGCAGGTCGTCCTGTATCTGGAATGCGACGGCTATGGAGGATGCGAATCTGCTGAGCACCTGGTCTGCCTCTTTTCCGGCATTCGCCATGAGGCAGGCTATCCTTACCGCCATTCTCGCCAAGCTGCCTGTCTTGAGGTCGCACATCAGGAGGTATCGCGCCTCGTTAATCTCTCCCCCCAGTCCCCTGTGCCAAGATATGTCGAGCGCCTGCCCCAAGCTTAGCTTGAGCATTTCCTCCATGTAGATTTTCAGGAGAGCCGACTGTTTTTCCTCAGATAGTTTAACTTTTGAGAGCACGGCAGAGACGGGAAGATAGTATAGAGTGTTGCCGGCATTGATCGCTATATCCTCGCCATAGATAATGTGGATGCAAGGCTTGCCACGCCTAAACTCGCTCCCATCCTCAACATCGTCCACCATCAATGTCCCGTTGTGAATCAGCTCCGGGATGATGAGGAGCTTAACAACCTCATCAGCCCGGCCTCCCAGGGCTTCATAGACAATTAGCCCTAGAACGGGCCTCCAACGCTTACCTCCGCGCGACAAGAGGTCCCATGCGGGCTTAACGACAGATTCGTAGAGAGCCTGCGCGTCGATCTCCCCATAGCTTATGCCTGCCACCTCCCGGTAATAGTTCTCGTCAGGTGACTTGGGGAAAAACTCCTCCAAGGCCTTATTGACTAGCTCCACATACCCGCCTATCTCTTCCTCAAACTCCACATAATTCAGTGCCACACAAAGACGTAATAAATCATTTTCTACGGAGGCTTGAGCCTAAATGGCTAAGCCATTTCTCCTCAGGTACTCGGAGACCTCAGATTCAAGCTTCTCGACCTCTTTGTCGTAGCTGATCTTATCCGCGATGTACTCCTTGTATGTGGACCGTACACCCACGTATTTCAGGAGATAGCCCTCCGCGGCCAGCTTTTCCGATAACTCGTCGAGATATTTAGCAAGCCTCCTCATATCTGGCTCCACGTACTTATTATCCATCAGGACCATGTCTAGAGGGAGTCTGGGTCGGGGTGGAGGGCTCTCGCCAGGCGGACCCATACATATGAAGAAAAGTGGGATGACGCCTGCCGGAATCTCCATGAGGGCTTGGAGAGTTTTACCGAGCCTGATAGGCCAGTCAAGTATTACTGAGGAGTAGCCTAGAGCCTCGCTAGCTAGTATGAGGTTCTCGGCGAAGAGACCTGCCTCGAATATAGCCTCGAGGGACTCTATGGGGCTAGGAGACTTGGAGAGGACGTGTCTGGGTGATAAGAGGTCAAAGAGGAGCTTAGTCCTCCTCAAGTCAATGCATAGCAGGAATAAGATTGGGGCATTCCTCACGATGTTGTCCTCGGTCAATTCGTAAATTCTCTCCCTCAGCTGCGGCGACGTAATATTGATCACGGTGTACGACTGGTACACGCACGGGGCCCTCTGCCCCGCCTCCACTACGAGCTCCAGAACCCTCCTGTTAGGCTTAACGTCACCAAAGACCCTGATAGATCTTCTCCTAAAAATCAGCGCGAGGACCCCGCGCTTTCTCTTCAAGCCTGTATCCCTCATCAGCCTCACTCAAGCAAGGCCAAACCCCCTATTAAACAAAGATATGACAGATACTCGTGAGAGACACATTTTAGAGGGTCTCTGACTCCGGCTTTTATTAGACTTGAGAGGCCAAGCCGAGGCCGCCATCCTTCAAAACAAACTCTAGCAACTCATCCATATCCACTCTCACACCAAGCTTCCTTTTGAAGAATGAAACGAGGTTTGCGACGTCCCGTCTCAGATACGCATCGGCGTTGGGGTGCGTGGGCTTAACCCACTGGGGCCAGTCAATTATCACGTGTCGACCGTCCTCCGTGAGGAGTATGTTGTAGGGGCTGAGGTCGCAGTGTATCACGCCAGCATTCATGGCGGCTCTAACCGAGCCCAAAATCTCTCTTAAGAGGACCTCGGGCTCGGGGTGTTTTCGCAGTCTAGCCAGCTCATCACCCTCGATGAGAGATGTGACGACCATGTGGCGGTTCCGGTATATCGGGGCGGGCACAGGCACCCCCCTCTGATAGAGAATCCTCAAAGCCTCTATCTCGCGTTTGGCCGCGGCCTTCGAGGAGGCAAGATAGTTTGCCGCCTCTAGGCTCGTCTCTCTCAAGCGTTTATGCCTCACCATGCTCTGTCTACCTATTCTGTAGAACCTTACAGCGATGGGCGTCCCCTCTCCCGTCAGCCCCAGGTGAACATCAGCCTCCTTACCGACCCCAATCTTTGTACCTATGTGTGTGAGTATTCCGCGCCGGGAGGCACTGTGCAGGGCGAGGAGGTCTAAACCCTTATAGTTGAGCATGTATTCCCGCCCTCTTCCAGCGGGAGACCAGACCAGGCCGTGCCCATTGAGCTTCTCCAGAACCTTCGCGACATAATCTACGCTGAGGCGTAGAGACTTTGAGATTAGATCAGGGGTTGAAACCCTCCCCTGGTCCGCGAGCTTCTCCACATTCTCGAGGACCTTAAACTCTAGCTCTGATAGCCCTGAGACTAGTCTCGCTACACGTTCAAGCTCCTTCATCCAGAAGCATTCCCTGTCTCCTCGTCCTCGTTAGGAATTATGGTTAATGAGATTTTACACTGCTCGACCTCCCACTCACGCCTATAGGCTTTTTCGAGTTCGGAGCTGGGGACCCCGAAGTTGATCCGGGTTCTCGTCTCCTCCTCCATGTATTCGATGAGCGGCTTCAGGCTCTCTAGGAGGGAGGGGGGCTCGGCGGAGATGAAGCACGGGACCTCTCTCACAATCTCTAAGTTGAGCTCCTTCCTCATGACTTGGATTCGCCTGATCACCTCGTTAGCAAGCGCCAGAGACTTGAGACTCTCGTCCTCCGATACGTCGATGTAAACCCTTGCCAGCCTCCCCTCCGCCTCATAGAGATGGCTCGGCAGCTCCTCGGCCACGCGGAAATCGCCGTCAAGAATCTCAAATAGAGACCCATCGGCAAGCGTCAGGGTGTATCTTCCTGTTCGGGCGATCTGGTCCAACAGCTCGTTTACACGAACATCCGAGAGAGCCTTAGCGACCTGCTCGAGCCTTCTACCAGCCCGCGGCCCCAATCGGGCATGAACAGGCACAACCCTCTTAACGGTCTCTGGAGGCTTTTGACCCACCTCAAGCACCTCAACCAAGAAGCTGTTCGTCATCCTCTCAATGTATTCCCTAAGTGAGAGGATGGCCTCGCGCGCCCGCGGCGAGTTAGGCGAGATTATGACGCGCCTGAGAGGCCAGCGGAGTTTACGTCTCGCCTTGTTGCGGGCGTTTAGCGTAGCAGCTATTATGTCTTCGGCGACCTGCATACGGTCTTCAATCTCAGGGTTCAGTAGAGATTCGTCTGGTCTCGGCCAGGAGAGTAGGCAGACGCTTTGGGGGTCGTTCTCCGTCTTCAGGCGTTGATATAGATATTCTGAGATGTAGGGCGCGAATATCGAGAGAATTGTAAGCAGCTTCAAAAGCACATAGTGAAGTGTTGAATAGGCGGCTATCTTCTTAGGAGTCCTCTCCTCTATCCAGAACCGCCTCCTAACGGCCCTAACATACGTTCTACTAAGGTCCTCAACTATGAATTTCAGTATGCTTCTGGCAGCCTCATGCATCTCTAGTCTGTCCAGACTATGCGTAACATATTTGACAAGAGTGTTTATCCGTGAAAGAATCCACCTGTCCTCAGGCTCTGCGTAGCTTAGCATGGACCAAACGGTCTCTTTCTCAGAATCATACCTGTCCAATGTGAAGTAGGTTTTGGCGAATGAGGCGACGTTCCAGAGAATGTTGAGAGCCTGGTTGACTTGTTTCACCTCGTCGGGGTCGAAGTTTATGGACTCCCAGCTCTGAGCCTTGCTAACCAAGTAGATCCTCAGGTTATCCACGCCCCATCTCTCCATCGACTCGGCCGCCCAGAGGACGTTGCCGCGGCTCTTCGACATCTTTTTGCCCTCCCGATCCAAGACAAAGTTCTGGCTCAAAACGGTCTTGTAGGGTGCCTTCCCAAACATTAGAACTGATGTGAACATCAGAGTGTAGAACCAGCCCCTTGTCTGGTCTATCGCCTCGGTGATGTAGTCGTATGGGAATAGCTTTTCGAATAGCTGCTTGTTCCTCAGCCAGTCGACGCTTGCAAAGTGCGCAACTCCTGAGTCCAGCCACGTGTCCAAAACGTATGGCTCCCTAAACATTTCACCGCCACACTTTTCACATCTAAAGACGACCCTGTCTATCCATGGCCTATGCATTCTCAGCTGAGTGGGCTTCTTCTCCGCATGCTCCAGCTCCGCCATAGAGCCCACAGCACGCATGGAGCCGCACTTGCTGCACGCCCAGATGTTTAGCGGCGTCCCCCAGATCCTCGTCCTCGAGATGCACCAGTCCTCAGCGTTCTCGAGCCACTCACCAAACCTGTTCTGACCAGCCCAAGGCGGATGCCACTTGACCTTTAGGTTTTCCTCAATCATCCTCTTCTTGATTCTATCGACTCTTAAGAACCACTGTCGGCTTGAAAGATAGATTAACGGTGTTCCACACCTCCAGCAATGCGGGTATGTGTGGAGGACCCTACCCTCCTTGAGTAGGAGGTTCTTCTTCTCAAATGTCCCAATTATCTGGCTGGCCGCCTCCCTGTGGCTTAGGCTTGAGAACTTTCCACCCTCTTCCGTGAAGTAGCCGGATGTATTGATTGGACAGAAGACCGGTAGCCCGTGCTTTTTGCCAAGCTCAAAGTCCTCCGGGCCATGCCCAGGCGCGATATGGACAAGCCCAGTCCCTTCATCCATGGAGACGAAATCCGCAGGCAAAACCGTGTGAGAGGGTGACGAGTGCTGAGCGTGGATCGGCACCTCTTCCTCTAAAGGATGCCGATATCTCAAGCCCACAAGGCTGCCGCCGCTGAAGCGCCGCAAGACCTTATACCAGGAGAGGCCGGTATCGGAGCAGACCTTTTCTAGAAGCTTGTGCGCGACTATCAGTCTCTCCCCACCTACCTCTAGTTCGACGTAGTTTTCCTCAGGGTGAACTGCCACAGCCTCGTTGGCTGGCAGAGTCCACGGAGTTGTGGTCCAGATTACAAGATACCTTTTGCTGTCATCTACTAGTGGGAACTTGAGATACAGCGAGTAGTCGTCAATCTCCTCATAACCCTGCGCGACCTCGTGGGATGAAAGAGGCGTCTCGCAGCGGGGGCAGAAAGGAACGACCTTGAAGCTGGCGACTAGGTCCCCGCTCTCAAAGCACTTCTTAAGCAGATACCATACGTGTTCCATGTAGTATTCGTGCCGCGTCTGGTAGGCTGTGTCATAGTCGAGCCAGAGTCCAAGACGTTCAGAGTTCCTCCGCCAATCCTCGATATAGTAGTCGACCAGCTTGTTGGCCTCCTCGATGAACCTCTCCAAACCTATGGCCTCTATGTCCTTCTTGCTGGTGATGCCCAGCTTCTTCTCAACCTCCAGCTCTGTGGGTAGCCCCTGGCAGTCCCATCCCGCCCTGCGCCACACATCAAAGCCCTTCATGGTGTAGTATCGCAGAACGACATCCTTGTACACTCTACCACGGGCGTGTCCTACATGCATGTAGGAGTTCACCGTGGGTGGCCCTTCGAGGAAGGAGAAGATGGGGGCGCCTTTGTTCCGGGCCATATGGCGCTTGGGGATTTCGTTCGCCGACCAGAATTCCGCTATCTCTCTCTCAACTTTTCCGAAGTCATAGCGCGGTGGCAGCGCATACATCTCTGCCGCTAAACACTATTGTTCAATATTTAGTCTTTAGAGACCTTTTGGTGAAGGGAGTGTTTTGTGGAGGTGAAAGCTTTAAAAGCCCGGCTAAAGAGGTTTAAGGACGGGATATGGTTCTAAGCCTCCAGATAGGAATAGGAACAATTATAGGGCTGATACTGCTTTTACTAATTATCGTCATCATACTCGCCTCCGCCATCAGGGTTGTGAGGGAGTATGAAAGAGCCGTAATATTCCGTCTCGGCAGAGTTATCGGCGCTAAGGGGCCCGGCCTCGTTCTGCTAGTCCCTGTTATTGACCAGCCGAGGATAATAGACCTGAGGATTCTGACCTTCGATGTCCCAAGGCAGCGCATAGTAACAAGAGATAACGTCACGGTAGAGGTTGACGCCGTTGTCTACATGCGCGTAGAGGACCCCCTGGCTTCGGTCCTGCGGGTCAGGGACTTCCAGATAGCGACCAGCCTCCTAGCTCAGACAACCCTGAGAGACGTGATTGGGCAGGTTGAGCTTGACGACCTATTAGCTAGGAGGGATGAGCTTAACAAAAAGATTCAGCTGATACTCGACGAGGCAACGGAGCCATGGGGAATCAAAGTCACAAACGTCTCAATAAGGGATGTGGTAATTCCTGAATCCATGCAGAGAGCGATGGCTAAGCAGGCAGAGGCGGAGAGGGAGAGGAGGAGCAGGGTTATAATGGCTGAGGGTGAGCTTCTGGCCGCCCAGAAAATGGCTGACGCCGCAGCGGCTTACGCTATGAATCCGTATGCGATGAGGCTTAGAGAGCTCCAGACCTGGGCTGAGATAGCGAGGGAGAAGAACTTGATAATCGTCACTGAGGGTGGAGGGAGCTTAGGGAGCTTAGTAGGCGTGGCTCGGGGAGTAAGCCAGCAAGAGGGGAAGAGATAGAGTCTAGAGGGATTGGCACCGCCAGTTAAACCGATTTCAATCCTCGGCCTGATCCTTGTCGTCGCAGGGTTAGCGATGCCTCTGGCAGAGGGGCAGGCCTCGATATTGTGGCTGAATATCTCTGGAAACATCTCCCCCGCGACGGCCGAATATGTCTCGATGAATTTGGAGGGCGGCGGGACTAGATATGCCGCAGTATTATTAACGATAGATACTTTCGGGGGCTTAGGCGACTCCACATTTAAGATAATAGATGCCATACTAAATTCCTCAACACCCGTGATAGTCTATGTTTATCCGCCTGGCGGGAAAGCACTCTCAGCTGGAACCTACATCTTGATGTCCTCTGGACTTGCCGCCATGGCGCCTTACACGACAATAGGCTCGGCGCAACCAGTCGTGGATGGAACCCCATCCAACGAGACGAAGATAATTAATTTTCTTGTCGAGAAGATGAGAAGCATGGCGAGGCTGCATGGTCGAAATGAGACGCAGGCTGGCAGATTTGTGACGCACAACGACAACCTTAGTCCAGAGCTGGCCCTCAAATACGGCGTGATCGAGGTTATGGCCTCAGATATCTCCGAGCTGTTGGAGAAGGCTGACGGAATGGCTGTAATGACGCTTAGAGGTGAAGTCATACTTCATACGCGCGATTCGCGGCTGGTTAGGGTAGACCCCGATTTTAGGGTTCAAGTTCTACAGTTTTTGAGCGACCCGCTGGTCTCAAGCCTCTTCCTGACACTTGGAGTGCTTATACTGATCGTGGGATTGTCCTCGCCCGGGTTTGGGGGAGAGATTTTAGGGGCCGTCCTAATAGTGCTCGGTCTTGTGGGTCAGGGATTCAACCTGAATTGGGCCGGACTAGCGCTTGTAATCTTGGGCTCCGTCCTCATACTCTATGAGTTCTACTCTGGCGGGATAGTTGCCGCCATGATTGGGGGAGTTATTTTATTATCCCTCGGGCTTATACTTCTAGTGAGGGCGCCACCGGGGGTAGCTTACGTGTCTCAGGAGTGGCTTAACGAGCTTCAGGTGACTATAGGCCTAGTCGCGGCTTTTGGGGGAGGCGTGACCGCCTTTATCCTCTATAAGATTCTCCGTGCTACGAGGCGCAAATCATACGCAGTTACCCCGCTCAAGGATATAGGCAGGTCGGTTGACGACATTGATGAGGGGAAGCTCGGATACGTGGTTGTGGCCGGCGAGTATAGGAGAGCGAAGGCTCTAAAGCCTGTGAAGCAGAACCAAACAATAAAAGTTGTGCGTGTTGAGAACGGGTTACTCCTAGTGGAGCCCCTTGAGTGAGTGCTTGTCTTTTTCTACTCCTCGCCGCCGAATCTACCCCGAGGCCCCCTAGGTGTCCAGCCCCGCCGCCGACCCCCTCCAGACCTCGGAGCTCCCTGATAGACAGTCTTCTCTGACAAGTTGTTCTCCGTGTTGACGCCCCCAAGGGTCTCCTCTGAGATCTCTATTTTCCCATATCTTCCAAGGTTCAACTGCATCTTACCTCTGAAAACTTTTACAAAAGCGTTCGAGATTTTCACGATGTCGCCTTCGCTGACCTTGTTTATGTTTTCATCCCATAGCACGAGCTGGATTGCTCCTGTATCGTCGGCTATGAGCGATTCTGCTAGCTGGTGCTGACTTCTATCATATTGGCTGCCGACAGAGCGGGGCTCACTTTTTGACACCACTTTTGCGATAATGTTTACGTTTCTAGAGTTCGGTGTTAGGCTTTCTATCTTGTCTATCCTTTCCAAACCTTTCCAACCACTTTTAAGCAAAATAGTGTGGGACGCCGCGTATATAAGCTTATCACCCGTGCTCACACAAGTCATCCTCCCGAATAAACAAGTTATTGAGCACGTTAAATAGCGCGGCAGACTCTCCCGCCACGTGGATTCTCGCGCCCTGTTAAGCAGGTTGAGGATTGAGCTCCAAGAGGTGAACAGACGCATAGAAAATCACCCCTTCATAGTTGAGGCCGAGAACGCCGTCCTGCCGCTGGATAAGTTGAAGCTCTACGTTGAGAACCAGTATTACATCGTGTATCACGATGTTAGGAGCTTAGCCTTGATGGTGAGCAGGGCTAAGGAATACGATGAGGCCACTTATCTGGCAAAGCTGGAACTCGGAGATTTGAGGGCCTTCGAGGAGCTCTGTAAAATGGGTGAGGAGCTGGGAGTCGGTCTCACTGGCTTCGAGAGGCTGCGAATAATTCCTGCCGCAGTATCGTACACGCACTATCTTTCGTGGCTGGCTCTCAATGCAAGTGTGGGCGAGCAAGTGTTTGCTCTTATCGTGAACCTCCCAGTCTGGGGCCGCGCATGCGCAAGACTCGCCGAGGCCTTAAAGACGCGGTATGGCTTGGCGGCGACAGGGTTCCTAGAGGGGTTCGCCCAGACACCTCCTTGGGTTGAGGATGACGGCTTGAGGCTCGTTGAGAGATACTTGGACAGGGGCGAGGAAAAGATGAGGCTTGTGGCTCGGATGATTCAGAGCTACGAGCTGAGTTTCTGGGACGGAATATACGGGGGTGCCTGAACCCGTGCCCGTATTTACGGCCCAGCTCTGGCGCGGAAACGCGGACGTTTATGCCGCAATCCTTGAACACCCATTCTTGACCGGGCTCACAGATGGTACACTGAAGATGGAGACGTTCAGAGAGTATATTGTCCAAGACGCTCTCTACCTTGGCAGGTTTGCGCGCGCAGTCTCTCTTGTGGGCGCGAAGGCGCCGGACGACGACTCGGCCCTCACCCTCATCTCAGCCTCGAAGGATGCTCTCTCGGTCGAGAGGGCGTCGCTCCATGACTTTCTATTAGCAGAGTGGGGGATCTCGCCGGCAGACATCTCCAACTATTCTATGAGCCCAATCAACCGCGCCTACACTGACTTCCTCATAGCCACAGCCTACGAGAAACCATTTCTAACCGGGCTCTCCGCCATACTCCCATGCTTCTGGGTCTACTTGGAGGTCGGCAAGGAGCTCGTGAAGAGGGGTTCAACGGTCGAGACTTATAGACGGTGGATTGAGACCTACTCATCTCCCGGCTACGAAGAGGCTGTGAGGAAGATAATAGCCTTGGCGGAGAAAGCCTCAGAGACAGCCAGCGTCGCGGAACTCGATGATTCACGGCTCGTCTTCAGACTCTCAGCCATCTATGAGTACCTCTTCTGGGACTCGATTAGTAGAGGCGAGAGATGGCCACTACCTCTCCGCTCATAACCAGATTATAGAGCGGTTTATATTAATCAAGCAGTTCGGAGACAACCAGGGTTGCCTGAAAACCGCTCCCCCGCGGCCCTTGAAGCAGCCTACTGGGGACGACCCCACTGGTATCTCTTCACCGCCGTTTCACTCAACTACCTATTGGACGGCGTAGTCTTCGCCATAGCGCCGCTCATAGCAGCCATCGTCGCACCAGGCCTCTCAACCTTAATCTTCACATCCAACCTGTTGGCCGAGACTCTCGGAGCCATATTTTTCGGACACCTAGCAGACAGGCGAGGCAGGAAGACCAGCCTAATACTCATAAACGCGATTCAAGCCCTCTCCACCGGCCTCCTCTTCCTAATGTATAGAGACCCGGTCGCGGTCTGGCTTCTAACCTCTATGCTGTGCTTCAGTGTAGGCGGTGATTTCGGAGCTTCTTACGCGGCTCTGGCCGAGGTCGTCCCCGCAAGATACAGAGGAAGGGCTATACTGCTATCCACGAATTTCTGGAACATAGGTAGCGCGGCCATAGCTGGAGCCGCACTAGTCTTCAAGGCGATATACACGGACCCTATGCTTCAGACGCAGTATATCTTACTCTCAGCAGTCGCGACCCTGGCACTTGTCGCGCTTATCAGGATGATGGTACCCGAGTCTCCAAGGTGGCTGCTGCATAAGGGGAGGATTGAGGAGGCCATCAAGCTCTCAGCAGAGATCACAGGCTCATCCGAAGGGGCCACCAAAGGTGCTGCCTACGTAACGCCGACAGCTGGCGAGGCCAAGAAAATGGGATTCCTATACAGATTTACCGTTCTCTCAGCAGTTACCATTTCGCAGTACGTGACTTATGGCATGATGGCCTACTACGCCCCTTATGCTTACGGATTCGCCTTTGGAGTTGAGTCCGCGCCCGCCGTTATATTTGTGGCGAACCTCGGCGCCTCTGTAGGGGCCTTCATGCTTTGGCCCCTCATAGACAGGAGTAGAAGGATTTCCATCCTGTTATCGTTTCTATTGGGCACAGCAGCCGCGATCCTTGTTCTTATGACGCATGAGATTGCGGAGCCGCAGCTCTTCTACGCCACCCTCTTCGCCTGCCTAGTCTTCTCGGAGTGGGCGTGGGGCTCGATAAGCTCTCTTCAGAGCGAGCTCTTCCCGACAGGGATGAGGGCTACAGCGGTCGGCGTCTTGACGGGGCTCACCGGTGTCAGCGGCGCCCTTGTCGTCTACACTCAGAGCCTCCTCTCTGCGCGGGGGTTTCTCGCGGCATCTATCCTGATCTGGGCTGTTGGTTTGGCGGCGACTGTTCTCTGGGTGGTGAAGGGTCTGGAGACGGCGAGGAGGACTGTTGAGGAGATTGAGAGGAGACTCGGTATGGTTTAAGTATTTTCGAGGCGGACCATACTGTGCAGAATGTGAGATGGCGAGACCTCGTGTAGCTCTTCAGCTATACTCTGTGCGCGATGATTGCGCGAAGGACTTTTTCAGGACTCTGGAGGCTGTGGCCGAGATTGGCTATGAGGGAGTGGAGTTTGCGGGATACTATGGCAAGTCGGCTGGAGAGATACGTGATAAGCTATCCGATCTGGGGCTGGGGATAGCTGGCGCCCACGAGTCTATTCAGAATGTCACGGGCACTAATTTTGACTCGACGATTAGATTCAACAAGGAGCTCGGAAACAGAAGTATAGTTGTCCCGTGGCTCCCGCCAGATATCAGAGCGGGTAAGGAGGGGTGGAAAAGCGCTGCACGGTTGATAAGCGAAGTTGCCGAGAGGGCCGCTGCCCAAGGGATACAGGTCGGCTATCACAACCATAAGGAAGAGTTCACACCCGTGGACGGCGAGTATCCGTGGCACATCTTCTTCGACAACGCTAGCCCCCGGGTCTTCATGCAGCTCGACACCGGGAACGCTCTCAGCGCAGGCATACCTGAGAAGATGCTAACGGATGTCCTGAGACGTTACCCGGGCCGCTCCTTGACCATCCACCTCAAAGACTATTCGCGCACCCGTGGCTTCGTATTGCTGGGAGAAGGCGACGTGCCCTTCAAGGATGTGGTGAACACTTGCTTAGGTGTAGGCGGAACTGAATGGCTTATAGTTGAGCTCGAGACATATCCTTATCCACCACTCGAGTCTGTTAAAAGATGCCTGCATAACTTGAGAGCAATTATCTAGCTCCTTCACCCCCCGGACACCTATTTTTCTCATTTCTTGGGCATACATTATCTTCAAGAGCTGAGACGCGCTCTCATAATAGCCTTAAAGATGGGGGCGGGAGGTATTGATGTTTTTCACGACTGCTCCCGGCAAGATAGAGTAGATTAATAATGAGCCTCTACACCTCTGGGGAGATATGGGAAGGACTGTATTCGAGAAGATCTGGGACGACCACGTCCTCGCGAAGCGGGGCGAAGACCAGTACCTCCTCTATGTTGACAGACACCTGACACACGAGGTCACCTCTCCTATTGCTTTTGAGAGCCTCAGGGCTCAGGGGCGGAGAGTGAGAAGACCCGACCTTACCTTCGCCATCATGGACCATAATGTCCCCACGGTTGATAGGGCTCTTCCTGTCAGGGACCAGCACTCGAGGGAACAGATGAAGGCGTTGGCAAGGAATGCCAGAGATTTCTCGCTGACACTCTTCGACTATTTCAGCCCTTGGCAGGGAATCGTCCACGTAGTCGGCCCCGAGCTTGGGCTTACTGTCCCAGGCATAACTCTCGTCTGCGGCGACAGCCACACAAGCACTCACGGCGCGCTGGGCGCCCTCGCGGTCGGAATAGGTACAAGTGAGGGTATGCACGTGTTCGCGACACAGTCAATCTGGCTGAAGAAGCCCAAGTTGATGGAGGTTAGATACGAGGGAGTGTTTCCAAGCCACACAACACCAAAGGACGCCATACTCTACACCATTCGAGAGCTTGGGACAGGAGGAATGATAGGTCATGTGGCAGAGTTTAGGGGCGACGCCGTCAAGAGGATGAGCGCCGAGGAGAGGATGACCATATGCAACATGGCGATCGAGGGCGGTGCGAGGACAGCAATCGTCGAGCCTGACGAGAAGGTTTACAGCTACATTGAGGGCACACCCTACGCGCCGTCGGGAGAAGATTGGGAGGAGGCTAAAAGATACTGGGACACTCTGAAGACAGAGCATGACGCGAGATATGACAAGTCTTACACCCTTAACGTCTCGGGACTTGAACCCCAGATAACTTGGGGAACCAACCCCGCGATGTGCATAGGAGTATCTGAGAACGTACCTGAGCCTAGCCAGTTCGATGACGCCTCCCAGAGAAGGGCCGCGGAAAGGGCCTTGAGCTACATGGGCCTGAAGCCGGGGCAGAAGATCGAGGGAACGCCGGTTGACGCGGTCTTCATAGGCTCCTGCACCAATGCGCGGCTCTCAGACCTTATACTTGTGGCGAGGCTCGTTAAGGGTAGGAGGGTCTCACCGAATGTTAGGGCCATGATTGTGCCGGGCTCCATGCTTGTAAAGAGGAGGGCTGAGAGGCTGGGTCTCCATAGGGTCTTTCTTGAGAGTGGCTTTGATTGGAGGAATAGTGGGTGTAGCATGTGTATAGCGATGAACGAGGACAGGCTTGGTCAAGGTGAGAGAGGAGTGCTGACAAGTAACAGGAACTTCGAGAACAGGGCTGGACCGGGGAGCAGGGTCCACCTTGCAAGCCCACTCACAGCTGCCGCAACGGCGGTTGAAGGCAGAATAGCAGACCCGAGGCGATACAGCCTAGCAAGCATAGACGAGCTAGAACTGGAGTGGACCTCTCCTTGGCTGGAGCGTAACATCCTGAAACCCCTTAGGGGTGGATAGAAGATGCCTGAGCCTGTCAAGAAGATAAGAGGGAAGGCCGCGCCTCTCGAGATAGACGATGTCGACACAGACCAGATAATACCAGCACAGTTCCTCAAGGTCTTGACGAGGAAGGGGCTCGGAGCATATCTCTTCTACAGATGGAGGTTTGACGAGGAGGGCAGGCCAAAGGAGGGCTTTGTGCTCGACCGCCCCGAGTTCAGAGACGCCACAATCCTCGTGGCTGGGAGAAACTTCGGAATAGGCTCCTCGAGGGAGAACGCTGTCTGGGCCTTGATGGACTATGGAATAAGATGTGTTATAGCCTCCTCCTTCGGAGACATCTTTTACGGTAACTCGGTCAAGAACGGGCTTCTCTGCATAAGGCTCGAGGACGAGAGAGTCAAGAGCCTTCGAGCCGAGGCCGCGAAGGGTGGCTTATTCCTCGACATAGACGTAGAGGCTGAGAAGATTACAATGCCGAGTGGCGAAGTTATAAAATTCAGCCTCGAGCCGGCCGTGAAGAAGTGGCTGCTGGAGGGGTTGGATGAGATAGAGGCGACGATAAGAGGCTACGATGAGAAGATTCGCGAATATGAGAATAGAATGAGCCACTTCAAGATGCCTCGAAAAGATGTTCTACACACCGAATAGCGCGCTGGCGCGCGGATGTTGGAACGTAAGCTCAGCCTCGATGCTAGGGAAGCCAAAGGTTAAATTACGCGGGGCTCTAACGGTTTATAAGATTTGCTCTTATCGCCCATCAAACTCCTAGTAATTAGGAACTCTCTCTTCTTCCTCGCAGCTGGAATATCATTTCCCTACCTGCCCATTTTGCTCGAGGGTGCAGGACTCACCCCGAGCCAGATTGGACTCGCCTTCACGGTCAGCAACTTGGCGTCGGCCACCTTCTCCTACTATGTAGGGAGACTCTCGGACAGGGTGGGCAGGCTAAAAATTGTAATCTCGACTACGATTCTGGCGTCCCTCTCATATATGCTACTATCCACGAGACTCGAGCCAGTCACTACCGTCCTTTCTCTCGTTCTCCTCATAACAAGCGGGGGTGTAGCGGGCACCACATTCATGGCATACTCGATTGATATTCTGGAGAGGGAGGGGGTTTCTCACGGCGCGGGCTTCGGGCGAGTGAGTGTGGGAGGTAATTCTGGCTGGCTCGCGGGTACTCTTGTTGGTGGAGTGCTGGTTGAGAGCTTGGGCCTGAGTTCCGCGTTTATGCTCGCTTCTCTCTCGGCAGGAGCTTCTATTCTGGCCTGTGTGTGGTTGGGGGAAGTGAGGAGAATAAACGCAAATGGAAACACTAACGCGCCGATACGTGTTCTGTTAAGGGGCCAGCCCGCCCTTCTCCTCCTGATAGTAATCCTCGTCATGCTGGTGGACACGTCCATTATGAACTTCCTTCCCCTTCACCTCTCCAACAGTTACGGGGCCGCTCCGTTAATAATCTCAGGGGCCTTCGCGGTAATGGCGATGTCCGACATTCCAGCCATGTTCTATCTGGGGAAGCTCTCTGACAGGGTCGGAAGAGGAGTTATCCTTCTGCTCTGCCTCGCCCTCTGGCCTCCGCGGCTCGCCCTGATTACTTTGTCACCTTCTCTTGAGATACTGATTCTCACTCAGGTGCTCAGCAGCTTCACGTTTGGAGGCTTCTTCGTCGTCTCCATCGCCTACGCCTCCGAGCTTGTCCCCGAGGAACTGCGCGGGGCCTACATGGGGCTCTATAACGCGACCTTTAGTATAGGCGGTATTATCGGCGGCTATCTCTGGGGGAGCGTCGCGGAGGCCACGACATATGGTGACATGTTTCTTCACGCAGCGCTTTTTTCCGTCATTCCAGCGGCGCTAGCGGTCCTGACCGTTAGGCGGAGAGCTTAGAGGGTTTAGAGGTCATGAAGGGTCTCACTTCATCCTGACGATCTGTCTCACAGCAACTCCTTCCGCCAGCCTGTCCAGAGCCTCATTCAGCTCATCTAGCCGGATCTCGCCAGTTATGACCTCTTCAAGCCTTATTCTCCCCTGCGAAAAGAGGTTGAGGATGACTGGGATGTCTCTTCTCGGGACGATGGAGCCCATATACGACCCTAGAACGCGCCTCTCTTCACCCATTATCAGCCAGGAGGGCAGCTCCACCCTGTCCTCAGATGAAGTTACGCCGAGAATGACCGTTGTCCCGCCCTTCCTCGTGGCTAGGAACGCCTGTGTCATTACCCTCGTGTCCCCCGTGGCTTCAAAGCAGTAATCCGCGCCGCGTCCTTCTGTCAGCTTTTTGACTTCGGCGACAGGGTCTTTTTTCGAGGCGTCAACTACGTCTGTGGCGCCGAGCTTAAGAGCCCTCTCAAGCTTATTCTCAATGATGTCCACCGCGATAATCTGCGTCGCCCCGACGATTTTAGAGGCTTGAATTAGGTTGAGTCCCAGGCCGCCGCATCCGAAGACCGCGACGGAAGAGCCGAGATTGACGTGTGCGACGTTCATCACGGCTCCGAAGGCTGTGGGTATAGCGCATCCGAAAAGGGCTAGCTTCTCGACGGGCAGGTCAAAGGGGACGGGTATCGCTGATGAAGAGGGCACGACTATGTATTCGGAGAAGGCTGAGACGCCGAGATGATGATGCACCTCTCTCCCGTTTAATCTAAAGCGAGTCCCCCCAGTCACTAGCTTTCCCTCATAGTTGGCGGCGCGTCCCGCGTCGCAGATGGTCGGCCTCCCCGAGAGGCAGTAGACGCACTCGCCGCAACTTTGGGCGAAGGATAGCACGACACGCTCACCCTTCCTCGGCGACGCAACATTCTCACCCACCTCCACCACCCTACCCGCGCACTCGTGGCCCAGAACGATTGGCAACGGAGGCCTCCTAACACCCTCGACCAAGGCCAAATCTGAGTGGCAGAGCCCCGCTGCCTCTACCTCAACCAAGACTTCACCTCTCTGAGGCGGAAGAAGCTCAAGCTCCATGACAGCTACCGGCCTTGAGACGGAGTATGGTCGGGGCAGGCCGGCTTTCTGAACAACAGCCCCCCGAGTAGTTAATGTCAAGTCAATCCGTATATTTCTGCCTCCAAAAGATAAGCTTTAGGTCTCGGAGAGCCTTTCTAGCAACTCTAAGAGCTGCTGACCCTGTGGGCTGAGAACATAGAGCCTCTCCCCCTCCTCTCCATCGGCCTCGTGTATAAGCCCATAGCTCTTCAAGATCTCCACGTTCCTATCCACAGTCTTCCAATCCATGCCAAGGGTCTTCGCAAGCTGATACCTATTCATAGGCTTCTCGAGGCTCTTCAACAGCTTCACTCTCGTGGACGCTCCCCGCATCTTAACCATCAGCCGGAATACGGAGTAGTCGAACATGCTTTTAGACCACAGATGCCTCACTAAACCCTTGTACGCGAGCGTCGCCGCGACGCCAGCCCAAGAGGCGACAGAAATTATCGGCGTGACTGCCTCAAGTGTAAAAGCGATGGCTCCGAGTTCCGGCTCCGCGCCCGCCTCACTGAAGGGCACGAGCTTCTCCGCCCTCACAATCGCGGCCTGCTGCATCGCTTGAATTTGGTACCACAGGGCTGTAGATATAGCCGCGGAGGCCAGAAATATGATGAGTAGGGCCGTGGATAGCCGCAACCTCAAGACTACTCCTCTCACGGAATATTTTAATTTTTGACAGAGAGCATCGCAAAGTCAGCAATCAAACTTAAATTACGAGGTGCCGCAGATGAGTTTGCAGAGTTGGCTTTACCGCCTATAACGGCGATGTTGCTCTGGAACGCCATGTATTTTCTAGCATTGGGTGTTTCTTTCCCTTACTTCCCCCTCGTCTTGGAGGAGGGCGGCTTAACACCGAGCCAGATAGGCCTCTCATTCACCCTGAGCAACATCATGTCTGGAATCTTCTCGTATTATATGGGGAGGCTGTCAGACCGAGTCGGCCGGCTCAAGACGCTGATCTCGATGACCCTGCTTGCAACAGCTTCATACATGCTCCTCTCCATGGTTAGGGACCCGATATCGACGATAGTCATGTTTACTCTTCTCATGATGGGGGGCGGCGCTGCGAACACGGCGTTTACGGCCTACTCGCTCGATGTGCTGGAGCACGGTGGGCATTCCAGGGGAGGGGGCTTCGGCAAGATAAGAATCGGCGGAAGCATTGGCTGGGTCCCGGGAACGTTCTTAGGCGGCGCGCTTGTCTCAGCCCTGGGTTTTAGGGCTGTGTTTCTAGTCTCATCGGTTATTGTATGTCTCTCCGTCTTGACGTGCTATGGGCTCAGGGAGAGCCGCAGAGCGCGCATCAATAGAGGCGCAGTGAACAGCAGTCTCAGCCTGTTGAGGGGGGCGCCTGGTGTTCTACTCCTCATATCGACGCTCTCCTTCGTGGTCCTCTCCTCAAATATGAGCTTCCTCTCACTCCACATGATCAACACTCTTAACACCACCCCACTAGCGGTTTCTACTGCTTTCGCCATCATGGGCTTATCTGAGATACCTGCCATGATATATCTGGGTAGGCTTTCAGACAGGGTTGGAAGAAGGCCGATTCTCCTGCTATGCCTAGCGGGTTTCCCGCTGAGGCAGGCGATAACCGGCCTATCAGGTGACACACTCGTTGTAATTCTGGCACAGGTCCTCAACGGCCTAACATACGGCGGCCTATTCGTCGTCTCAATAGCCTATGCCTCTGAGATAGTGCCCGAGAATATGCGTGGTGCATATATGGGGCTTTACGGAGCCACATTCAGCATGGGAGGCGTGATAGGCGGGTATCTCTGGGGGAGCCTCGCAGAGGCGACCTCCTACGCCATCATGTTCCAATACTCCGCCCTAGTTTCCTTAGCGCCCCTCGCCTTAGCATTCCTCACGCTTAGGATTAGGCGGCTCGAGACCTGCCCTCCTCTCTCAGAACCATGAAGAGGAGTGCAACGCCGGCTATGAGGAGCACTAACCCGACGATTGGTGAGAAAAACCCCAGAAAAGCTATGAGCCTCTGGACCTCCGCCAGACTGGACACAAAGTTGACGCCTACGAAGACCATTATCGTCGCCGCAACCGCTAACACAGCCTTCTCAGCCGGCATCCTTGTAACGCCTCTCTCGTTCTCGGACGGTAGGAGAATCGCGGCCGCGACATATAGGGCCAAGGCCGCATAGAAGTTCAAGAACAAGACAACGATGAAGATGAGCCTAATGATGTTAGGGTCCACGCCGAGATAGTCTGCAATACCGCCCAACACCCCTGCAACGATTTTATGCCTATTGGACTTACAGAGCCTCTTCTGGCCTCCGCCGCTTCCCTCCAAGCCCACAGAATCAGAAACACCTGTGTGATATTAAGATAGCCAGCTCCTTTGGCCCCTCACATCTACTCTAATGCTCGACGGTATTGCCCAGAAAAGACTGGGGCGAGTCCATTCTCCGCTGAACATGCCTCTGTAACAGAGTCAAACCCTCATAAAGGACATTAGCGTGCGGGCGTCATGGGGAGCGCCCTTTCCCAGAAACCGCTAAATGCCGGGCACCTCCTCTTCTACTCCAAGTCTTTCAGGCTTGGTTGTCGGATTTACGGAAGAGTGGGCGGATGGGTTATAGGGTTATGATTTAATGAGGCGGGACATGCTTTTTTAGGCGAGATAGAATGTATACTGACGAGCTTGTGTACGAACTCTTCTCAGTCGGCCCTGTCTACAAGTGTGATTCTATCGAGCTCGGTCCTGACGAGGTTATAGCCATCGAGGGCATCGGCACTTTCCACGGCGTAAGCATAAGGGACAGGGTCTCAGAAGCCCTCTCAGGCGGTAAAAACATAGCGAAGCTGGCGGCCAAAGTGCACAGGGAGTCGACTAGGAGGGGCCACTCATCCCTAGCAACCTCAGCAATATTATTCGGGGAGATCTCAAACTGTAGCCGTTTAGCGTCTATGCTGATTGTGGCGCCCGTCTTCGGCAGCTATCTCCAAGAGAGCCAGAGGAGGGCCCCGATGGTTAGGGAGAGGCTTCTCATCCCGGCTGAGCTGAGAGGCGCGGAGCTCGAGAAAAGATACTCGAGGGTCATGGACAAGTGCTTTCACGCCTATAAGACCCTCTCCCAGTCAGGCATAGAGCTCGAGGACTCTAGGTACGTTCTCCCACTCTCCGCAGCCACCTCACTCTTCACAGCCCTCTCACTCGAGTCAAACCTATATCTGCTCCGGAAGGTTGAGGAGGATTCAGGAATTGTGCCAGCAGAGCTCAGAGTTCTCGCAGAGAAGACCATCGAGGCCGCGAGGAGCAGGTTTCCACTCATACTTGAGTCGAGGCTGAGTTTCAGAGCTAAATGGGGATACTATGCCGTATCAGACCCCCTCAGACAGCCAGACAGGGTCTTGGAAAAGATAGCAGGCAACAAGCCCGCAGACGAAGCCGAGCTACTCTCGGTCGACTATCCACCCGGCCTCGGTGAGCTTGATCCTTGGAGCATCGGCGGACAACAGGCCGGCTCCCTGTTCAGGGTTCTGACGGCGGAGGCGCTCTCCCTCGCAGCGTATCATCAGGCAATAAGGCATAGGACCGTCCCGACAGTGACTGAGTCCTTGGTTGAGGCTGCTGAAAGATGGCTTAAAGACCCTGAGGGCAACATGGTTGTCCCGCCTTCTGTGAAGTCAGGCCAGCAATCATTAAACGTTTTCACCGAGGGCTGTACCGAGCTTCTTGAACTGTACTCAGAACTTGTCTCCGAGAATCAGCAGGCAGCCGCCCTCTATGCTCTCCCCAACTCTGTCAAGTTGAGAATAGTCAGGAGCTATAACCTCTTCAACCTCCTCAGCCCCATGGGATTCCTCGCAACCAGGACGTGCAGTGCGGCGCAGTGGGAGGAGAGAGCCATAGCGTATAAGCTTTGGAGGGATGTGGCGCGCACTGTCCCATGGCTCATGAAGTTGATGGGTGAGAAGTGCAAGCACCTCGGATACTGCCCCGAGAGAGAATGGTGCCCAATCATCCTCAAGTATAGAGAATACTCTGACGAGCTTCACCGAAAGTATAACCAGTGACAGAAAATCTACTTGGTGTAGAAGGCGATTGAGGCGTATCCGACCACTGATGACCTGTCTCCGCTTGTGTCACCGCTTGTCGCGTATTTCAGCAGACGTGCAACACTGTAGCCCTTCAGCTCAGCATATCTCATGACCGCTCCTATGGGGCCATAGCCGCAGAGAGTAGCCCCACGATCCCTCATCTCTGTGTAGAACCCTTCAACGTCGAGCCTGAGTATCTTTTCTATGACAGGCCTATCCCTGCTCACTGCTACGTCGTGGGGCTCATAGTGTGTGAAGTCTGAGCTAGCCACCACCAGGGTTTCCCCCGGCCTCTCTATGGCCTTAGCCAATACCTCGCCCACATGCATAGCTGCGTCAATTGACTGGTTGAGCATACATATGGGCACGAATTTAACGTGTCCGTAAATAAATTGTATGAACGGGAGCTGAACTTCTATCGAGTGCTCATAGACGTGACTGAACTCGTCCATCGAGATCAAGTCACTTTCTTCGACCAGCTTTTTTGAAAGCTCGGCGTCGATCTCGACATCTCCTAGCGGCGTAACCCAGCTACCCGGAGGATATATCGAGACCTCACTTCCCTCACCGTGATGATTCGGCCCCACCACAACAACACTCTTCGGCATGGACCCTAAGGATGCCTGAAGATAGCTGTGAGCCGCTACAGGCCCCGAGTAGACGTATCCTGCGTGAGGCGATACGAGAATTGGCGGAGCTCCTGAACCACCTTTTACTGGGAGTGAGCCTGGGCCGTGCTTAGAGGTAAAGCAGGCCTCTATCTGCTTTCTCAATCTCTCGCGGTCAGACTCGTAGAAATAACCTGCCACAGCGGGATAACGCTTAACCACCTTCACCGCCCTCCCTCGACCGCGGAGCCGTAACAACCAAGTATCCGAGGACACCGACGATGCTGAAGAAAAAACTGGCCAGTGCGTATACCGTGAGCCTCAAGGCCAGCTCCGGGTCAAACCCTTTCAAAAGCCCGAAGAACCAAAGGGTGTAGAAAGCAAGTCCGACCGGCGAGAAGACCATCATAAGGAACCCTATAAGCCTCGAGAGCGTCATTTTTTCCCTACAAACCATAGTCTCAGAGCCATGGATATATATTTCTTCTACTTTTGCGGAGAGGAGGTTTTTGGAGGTTTTCGTGTCTTTTAGGTGCGTAAAAACACTAATCTGCAATTGTCGAAATAAATTTTATATTTTAGCCTAAGCAACTTGTCCCAACCTTGCAATGCGAAATATTAGACTCAACCCTTAGAGAAGGCGAGCTTTACAGGTTCTTCAGCATTGAAAAGAAGCTTGCGATATCAGAGTTACTTGTCGAGACAGGCCTCAGACGAATAGAGGTTACAGTAGACTACCCCGGCAGGACCTCTTACGATGATAACTCTAAGCTTGTTAAGCTGCTAATGGATCACGGTGTCCAAGTGGTGATGCATGGAAGAGCCTTCAAGAGAGATGTCGACGCTATGGCGAGATACGACATCCACGGCGTGGCCCTTTACCTTGCCGTATCCCAGCTACACCTTGACTATAAGCTCGGCGGAATCGACTACTCGGAGGCAAAGACTAGGATGGTTGAGGCTGTTGAGATGGTTAAGCCCTTTGGGTTTGACTATGTCCGCGTAACTTATGAGGACGCTTCAAGGCTCTTCATGGAGAAGAGGCTCGACGTTCTTGACGACTTGCTTGGATTCTCGAGAGAACTGAAGTCTGCGGGAGCGACACTGATAAGCATCCCCGACACGGCCGGCCTGATGACGCCGAAGGACGCCAAGGACTTTACGGAGTATTGTGTGGAGAGGTGCTCCCTGCCCGTTGCGGCTCACTTCCATAACGACTATGGCCACGCCTCAGCGAACACTATCGAGTCAGTCCTCGCAGGTGCCGGGGAGGCGCATGTAACAATGTTGGGCATCGGAGACAGGAACGGGATAGCAGACCTGTACGAGGTCGTCGCGCCCCTTCAAGACATCCACGGTTACGACTTCGGAATAAAGAGAGAGATTCTCAGTAAAGTTTACAGAAAGTTCTCTAGGCTCACAGGAATACAGATACCTTGGCGCCACCCACTCTCTGAGGAAGCCAAAACCATCAGAGCGGGCGTCCATCAATCGATGGTCATCAAAAAGCCCGAGGGCTACATGCCAGGAAAGAAGCTGAGCTACGATATCGAGAGTGTGAGATACGCTGTCAGCCCCTATATGAGCCACAAGCTAATACTAGAGATGGCTAAGATGAACGGCCACGACCTGAACGAGATTGACGCGCGTAGAATTGTCGAGGAGATCGTCAGAAGGGTATCGACCACGGGGAAGCGTGGCTCGCCCAAGGAGCTCGCCAACTATCTGAGTGAGGCCTTAGGCAGGAGGATAAGCGAGGACATCGTTAGAAGATTCTTCGGAGAGGAGAGGGCCTACATACTTCTTAAGCTCAAACCTCAGGTGGACACACTAAAGCTAACATCAGAGCTCGCATCCTGGGAAGAGGTTGACTCAATCGATGAAGTCTACGGAGACGTCGATATAGTGTTGAAGGGCAAAGTAAGGATCAACGGCCAGAACCTTGTCGACAAGCTGAGGAGCAGTTTTCCACATGAGCTGGAGGAGCTAAAAGTTTTAATCACCGACTAGCGCCCACTCGGTATAAATTTATAAGCCACAACCCACACAAGAATAGTGCGATTAAAGATGTTTGCCCCCCAGCTGAAAAAGCCTGGGGAGGCATGAACGCGGGAGGAGAAAAACAATTTCCAATGACCGCATTGCAGAGGTGTGTGGAGCGTGGCGAAGTAGGCCACGCCTTGGCCTTAAGCGGGAATACGCCAGCCGGTGGATGCCTCGGCTTGGGCGCCGACGAAGGACGTGGCAAGCTGCGATAAGCCCCGGGTAGCCGCAGGCAGGCGTCGATCCGGGGATCTCCTAATGGGATTTCCTGGGGTGGCTTCGGCCACCTCGTTCCCGGGCCTTAAGCCTGGGATCGGGAACCCCCCGAACGGAAGCATCCAAGTAGGGGGAGGAAGAGAAATCAACCGAGATTCCCTGAGTAGGGGCGACCGAAAGGGGAGAAGCCCAAACCGAACCCCCTGGGGTTAACTCAGGGGGAGTGTGGGGTTATAGGGTGGAGGCCCGCCCTGAAGGTCGAGCCGAACTCCCCTGGAATGGGGGGCCCTAGAGGGTGATAGCCCCGTAGGCGAAGGCTGGAGGGGCGATGCTCTGCTCCTAGAGTACCGCACCTCGGATATGGTGTGGGAAGTTGGGGGCCACTGGCCTCCAAGGCTAAATACGTCCCAAGACCGATAGTGGACCAGTAGCGTGAGCGAAAGGTGAAAAGTACCCCGGGAGGGGGGTGAAAAGCGTCTGAAACCGGCTGGTAATAGACGAGCGCGGCCCGAAAGGGCAATCCCTGCGAAGCTCCTCCACGAGGGGGGCGGGTGGGGACAGTTCCAGGGTCGCGCGCTCCGTCTTGAATCACGGGCCGGGGAGTTCACGGGTGTGGCGAGCCTAAGGGCTTGAAAGCCCGTAAGCGTGGGGAAACCGACTTGCCCGCAGCCGGAGTTGGCTCCGGTGAGGGGCGGGGTCTGAAAGGGCCCGAAGTCACGCCCGTGAGGCTAGAAACCGGGCGATCTAGCCCTGGGCAGGGCGAAGCCAGGGGAAACCCTGGTGGAGGCCCGAATAGGGGTCTTGATGTGCAAATCGGTCCCTTGACCTGGGGCTAGGGGTTAAAAGCTAATCGAGCCCGGTGATAGCTAGTTCCCCCCGAAGTGTCTCGCAGGACAGCCTCGGGGGAGGTTGCCCGCGGGGTAGAGCTCCGATGGGGGAGCAAGGGGCCGATGAGGCTCCACTCTCCTTTCGAACTCCGAATCTGCGGGCGCCGTAGAACCCGGGAGTGGGGTACCGGGGGTAAGCTCCGGGACCGAGAGGGGAACAACCCAGACCGCGGGTTAAGGCCCCAAAGTGCCCGCTAAGTGACAAACCAAAGGGCGTCTTCACCCAGAGACAGCGGGGCCGTAGGCTTAGAAGCAGCCATCGGCTAAGAAGTGCGTAACAGCTTACCCGCCGAGGGTGGGGGCCCCGAAAATTGACGGGTCTAAGCGGGCCGCCGAAACCCGGGCTCACCCACGCCCTGCGTGGGTGGGGGTAGGGGGGCGTAGCGGCTGGGTAGAAGCGGGGCCGTGAGGTCCCGTGGACCGGCCGCTAATGTAGATCCCGGTGGTAGTAGACAGCGAAGAGGGGTGGGAATCCCCTCCGCCGGAAGGGCACGGGTTTCCCGGCAATGCGTCGTCAGCCGGGAGTAAGCCGGTCCTGAGGCCGACCTTAACCGGGTAGGCCGAAGGGGAAACCGGTTAAGATTCCGGTGCCTCCTGGATAGGTGCGGCGACGCGAGCCGGGCTCCTGACGCCTCGGGTAAGGCCGAGCAGGGCTGTAGCTCTGTCTAACCTCCCAAGCCTGGGGAGAGCCGTAATGGCGAGAACCAGGTGAATGGAGGGATGGGGTGGCCGTAAGGCCGCTTCGGCTGGACCCTGGGGCCAGTGAAAAGGGAGACCGGAACGATTCCAGGAGACCGTACCTAGATCCGACACAGGTGCCCCTGGCTGAGAAGGCCAAGGCGTCTGGGGTTACTCCAGGCTAGGGAACTCGGCAAATTAGCCCCGTAACTTCGGGAGAAGGGGTGCCTGCCTTCCTGCCCGGCGAGGGTGGGTTGGCAGGTCGCAGTGACAAGGGGGTCCTGACTGTTTAATAAAAACATAGGGAACCGCGAGGCCGAAAGGCTTTGAACGGTTCCTCAATCCTGGCCAGCACCGGTACCTGAACCCCGGGTACAACCGGGATAAGGGCCGGTTAGCGCCGGGGGTAACTCTGACCCTCGAGTTAGGGGGTCATTAAACCCGGCTGTATGCGGGGAAGGATGGACCGGTCAGCCTCCTGAGCAAGGAATAAAGGTTGACCGGATGACACCGACCCGCAGGGAACCACCCGCCTTAACTCTTTAAAGAATCAATACAGAGGATTACGTGGTGTAGCAAGGATTGCTCAATGAGTTCGGAGACTTGGTCGATCCGGAACGACTGCCTCGCAGAAGGAAGTATCTCTACTACTACATAGTTGGCCTTGTAGATGGT
>JAUQPZ010000034.1 GCA_030550155.1 Thermoproteota archaeon | reverse complement strand
TCTATTCTCGTCGAGGTCAGAGGCCCTTATAGCGGAAGGACTCCAAAGGACCCAAGCAGAAACTCCGCCGCCCTCGCTTTTAAAAGACTTGCTGAGAAGCTTGGCTACACGGGCGGGGTGAGGATAATTATTGACGCTGCTATTCCTGTTGCGAAGGGTCTAGGCTCCTCCGGTGCCGAGGCTGTGGGCGCTGTGAGGGCGGGCGAAAAACTTCTCGGCGCGAGCCTTACGGATGAGGAGCGGATTATGATAGCTTCATCGGCTGAGCCGGGAGGCCACGCAGATAACGTGATAGCTTCCCTGCTCGGAGGGTTCAACATAACAAGCAAATCTGAGGACGAGCTAACATACCTCAGCCTCCCCCCACCAACTAATCTAGGCGCCGTAGTTATCGTTCCCTCATTTGAGAAGTTATCAACGGCTTATGCGCGGGAAGTCTTAACTCGGCAACCTACTTTATCGGAATACTCGCAGGCCCTCTCAAAGGCCGCCCTCATGGCATCCGCAATAGCTTTGGGTAAGGTGGACCTGTTTGTCAAGCTTGCACCGTTTGACCCGTTCATCGAGAGAGTCAGGGCGAACGCGGGGGTTTATGGTCCGGGATATACTTGGGACCAGCTGTTGGAGGAGAAGAAGAGACTGGTAGATATGGGAGTCGCCCTCTGTATAAGTGGTTCCGGCCCCTCGAGAATACTGTTCTACGATGTGAGGCGCAGTGACACTTTCATTGAGCGCGCCGTAGAATATCTGGTTGAGCGCATAGAGGGGCGGGGCGGAGGAATTGAGAAGATAATTTTTACGCGGCCATCCCTGCAAGGTGCAAGACTCTTAGCGGATTAATCACTCTTCTTGACGCCTCGGATTATGAAGCCTCCCTTGCCACCCGGCAAAATTATCAAGACATCTCCGCATTTCTTACACCTGTAGTAAAGGTTCTCTCCACCCTCCGTTCTCTGCCCCCCGAGAAACTCCAACTCGCCATGCTGGCACGACTCAACTCGCATTAAAATGCCCACATTAAGAATTTCACAACACATTAAAAAGTTTCCAGGACTGCATACCGCCAACAGAACATAACTGTGTCGCGCATATATTAATATGGGAAGACATGGCTGAGAATTCTTAGAGGGGCCGTGGTCTAGCATGGCTATGACGCCAGCCTGGGGAACCATAACCTCCGGAACGCTGGAGGACGTGGGTTCAAATCCCACCGGCCCCACCCCCAGAATGTGAGGAGCTGAGCAGACGGCTCAGCACAATTAAATATTTATTATAAACGGGAAAAATAAGGCAGAATAGCTATGGGACAGAAGGAGGAGAGGGCGCGAAGGTTCCTGACCAGGGAGCTCAAATCAATAGAGGTGGGGGACAAAAAAATAAGCCAGCTACTAAGTGAGATGAGCCTTACAGGCTTTCAGGGAAGGCGGATTGGAGATGTCGTGAGAGTGTGGGAGGCGGCCTGCAACGATAAGGACGCCGTGATCTTTTTGGGGCTTGCAGGATCGATAAGCACTACGGGGCAGAGCAAGATTATCAAGTGGCTAATCAGAAACAGACTCGTCGACGTACTTGTTTCGACTGGGGCGAATATTACAGAGGACTTAATAGAAGCGATGAACGCGAGATACTATATAGGTAGCCCTAATCTTGACGATGTGGAGCTCTATAAAGCCGGGGTGTACAGATTTTATGACGTTTTGGTCAGAGATGAAGATTACTTTAACATGGAGAGGATGCTCGCAGACTTCTTAGCCAGCTTAGACAGAGAGAAGATATACACTTCGGTGAGCCTGTTGAACCGTCTTGGTGCTTGGCTGAACGAGAGGGGCGTAAACGGAATACTAACCGAGGCTTGGAGGAGCGGGGTGCCTGTCTTCTCCCCCGCTCTTGTCGACTCTGGAATGGGCGTATGCTATCTTTATAACAGGTACCGATATGGCAAGGACTTCAGAGTCCTAGTAGACCATTTTTCCGACTACGAGCTCTTAGTAAAGATCAAGTCAAGGTTCGCTAACAGCGCGGCCATATTTATCGGCGGGGGTGTGCCAAAAGACTTTATTCAGCTAGCGGCCGTCGCGGTTGATGTTTTGCTCAGGGGTGACTTGTATGAAAGCCGGCCTCACAAATACGCGGCTCAAATAACGACTGATAGCCCGCACTGGGGAGGTCTGTCTGGTGCTACGCTGGAGGAGGCAAAGAGTTGGGGCAAGGAGGGGGCTGAGAGCTTAACTGTTCAATGTTTCTGCGACGCCACGATCGCTCTACCTCTCGTATCCCACGCCCTACACGAGAGAGTAGGCTCTCGAAAGAACCCGCCAGATCTCAGCTGGGTCTTTCAGGAACCTTAGAAAAAAGCACCGAGGCCAAGATGGGGAGCATGACAGTGGCGTCCCCGTAGATGGTGATTTTGTTCGCGTCCTTTCTGAGCTTTCTCCAGCTGATAGCCTCTCTCAGCGGTGCGCCTGTAAGGCTGCCATCCCACTCGTTCCCCGTCGTAATATAGATGGCGTAGTTTAGCCCTCCAGCAAAGTGATTCAGCCAGAGGAGATGATGCTTACTAATGCCTCCACCGATTATGAGACCTCCCCTTCTCATGTCCTTAAACATGATATCTGACAACAATTCATAGTCTCTGAAGAGGTTTAACCTGAAGTCCCTGTGAGTGGTGTGATATATCCAAAGCTGCGTCCCCACCGCTCCGTCCATTATGCCCGGGACAACTATATTCACTTCCGCATCCGCCGCCGCCCTCAAAATTGACCCCTCTGGCAGCCTTACACCCATCTGTCTCGATAACTCGATAGTTCCCAGCTCCCTCACACCATTCCCATAAAGTTCGTCTAAAAGTCCCAGCATAAACCTCTCGACAGCCAGCCCATAATTCTCCTCAGGAATAACGACTGAGCCAACCCTGTGGAGTCCCTCCTCGGCCAAGCGGCTGTCATCCTCTTCGAAAGCCCCTACGTAATAATGGTTAAAGCTGCGGGCGATGTCGTGGTCGAGGGCGCCGCAGGTTGTAACCACGTATTTGAAAATTCCAGTCCTGACTATATCCGCCAAAACCCCCCTAAGGCCCGTCGCTACCAAGGAGCCAACAAAAGAGAGCCATCTTACACACTCCCTGTCACTGATCATCCTCTCAAGGATCTCCACGCCCTGGGCAAGGTATGCGGACATAAAACCACCTGAGCCACCATATTTAGAGACAAGCTCCTCAAGGGTCATTGATTTTCCGACGCTGTAATCCTTTATGACCGGCCTACCCGTAGCACGGTCACTAGATTTCCGGCTCATGCATCCTTCCATTGCAGGCCGATATATTAGGCGGTCGCCAGGCTACCTTTCCTATAGGCGTGAACTATCTTTATCCAGTCCCTCAGCTTTACCTCCATCCCGAACCTATCCTCTCTGAGTTTCATATAGATGAACGGCGACAGCAAGAGCTTGAAGTCCCTTAAGTAGCTAAAGGTTGAGTTATGCACTTTCCTGATAAACTGGAAGATGTCGTAGAACACTGAAAAAGCTCTGAAGATCTTATGAGCATAACCATCCAGTCCGCTCTGGACGCATTCAGCGAGTATCTCAGCCGATTGCATCCCCGGTATTATGCCCTCCCCGATGACCGGGTGGACCGTTCCAATACTCTCACCGATACCAACAACTCTCTCACTCACGATAGGGTTGCAGAGGTGTGGAGGCGCAATCCTGACAGGCTTGCCTACAACGTCTAGTATTTCTCCGGGATACTTGTTCATGAACTCCGCTAGGGCCGACCTGTGCCTACCGAAATAATCGCCAACACCCACGTGTGCTAATCCACGAGAGAGTGGGAAATACCAGAGATATCCGCCGAGGTGTGTGAGAGGCATTAAGTAGAAGTCATCGAATGGTGGGTCTTTATATTTTACGAGGTATTCTACGGTCGGTATGTAGTAGTCTTTTTTGAGCCTAGGCAGAAGGGCTCTGTGGAAGCCAGTGGAGTCTACTACCAAGTCGAACCCCTCAATATTCGCCCGCTTCACGTCAAAGCCATAAATGACTCTCAACTTTGCATGCATATCCAGTATGAATCGCCTCTTATCGAAAGTGCATAACCCCTTAAGCTTGATCGAGAACTCTTTTTCGCCGGGTAGCTTTACAACCATCTCTCGCCCCTCGTGGAAGATATATTCGTCAAAGCTAATCCCAACATTGGAAGCCAGCCTCCTCATCTCGTGTTTACTTGTCCCCCACGCACAGATGGCCCTAAACTCTTCACTACCCTGTCTCTCGAAAACGGTTACCTCGTGCTCGTTGTTCATAATGGACGAGAAGTAGCTCCCAGCCACTCCACCCCCCGCTACTGCGATCTTCACTCTGGGCCCAGAGATGCGGCCGTAAATTTAGCGGTATCTCTTCAAGCCAGGCTGTTTAAATCTCTACCGTTGTCCCTCCATAGTTTTGGAGAATAGCCCGCTCTATGTTCCTAACATCCCTTCCGTCAACTATCAGGAGTTTAATCCTGCTACGCTCAAGTATCGAAAGTCCCACATTGTCCACCATCCTATACTCGCCCGCAAGCTGCGGTGCACCAGACATCAGCCTCTTAAGCTCGTCATAATTTAGGCGAGGTATCAGGCGGGCGTCCTTATTCACCCTCGGGTCCTTGTCGTATATGCCCTCTACGTTCGTGGCCACTATAAGTCTCTCTGCGGCAATTGTTTCGGCGCAGTAGGAGGCTACGGCGAACGTTGATTGGCCAGGCCAGAAACCACCGGCAACCGCTATTCCTCTGCCTGTAAGGGCTGCTCGCAGCTCGTCAACATTCTTAACCACGAGTGGATATGCAGCCTCCCCAAGAGCCTTTATGAAGAGTTTAGCGTGTATCCGCGTGATCTCGGTTGCTATCTCGTCGCATGTAGTCTCATCAGCTCCAAGCCTCATAGCCGCCTCAATAAAGCGCCTTGCACCTAATCCACCACCCACCACTACAGCCCATCTGTCCCCCTCAGAGAAGGAGCGCCTAACCACCTCGGCGGCCCTCTCAATCCAATCAACCGAGACGCCCTCCTCAGTGGAGAAAAGATGACCACCAATCTTAAGCACCAGTCTCAAGCCCAGTCAAGACTTCGCGGCGACACTTGATAAAAAATCCTCCCACCCCTAAGCCACGCTTAGAGAATATGAGGTCATTTAGACGGCGACTAAGGGTTAAATTAAGCGCCGTCGAATATGGGTGGGGACTGAGAATGGAATAGCAAAATGGGACAGCGTAGAGCGCTATAAGTTCAG
Source organism: Thermoproteota archaeon (assembly GCA_030550155.1). GTDB lineage: Archaea > Thermoproteota > Nitrososphaeria_A > Caldarchaeales > Calditenuaceae > HRBIN02. The sequence continues at coordinate 8,246 of JAUQPZ010000034.1, read as the reverse complement.
GAGATTTCTCGAGACATTGGAGTCGCGATCGGGGCGTGGGACTGAGCTTGTGACGCTTTACATACCGCCTGGAAAGAGGATTGACGAGGTTATTGGCTATCTGAGGCAGGAGCTGGCAACGGCCTCCAACATCAAGTCTAAGGGCACGAGGAAGGCGGTCATGGACGCGATTGAGAGCGCGATCCAGAGGTTAAAGCTGTTTAAGGATAGTGGTCCCAACGGATTGATAGTCTTTAGTGGCGCTATACCGCAGAACGGTGAGGGGACGGAGAAGATAGAGGTTTACCACCTCTTCCCACCCGAGCCTATAAACTTCTTCCTTTACCGCTGCGACTCAAAATTCTACGTTGACCCTCTTAAAGACTTTCTTAAGGAGCGTGAGACATACGGGGTGATCTCAGTTGATAACGAGGATGCGGCGATAGCTGTGCTGAGGGGTAAGGCCATCGTCGAGTTGAGGAGTTACACGAGCGGCATACCGGGTAAACATAGAGCGGGGGGTCAGTCTTCTCGGAGGTTTGAGAGGCTCAGGGATCAGGCTCTTCAGGAATACTACTCTAGGCTGGCGGAACATGCCAATGAGATTTTCCTGAGCTATCCCGATCTCAAGGCTGTGATAGTCGCGGGACCCGGACCAACCAAAGAGGTATTCGTAAAGGAGGGAAAGCTGCACTACTCTCTGCGAGACAAAATCCACATTATCGACACCTCATACTCGGGTGAGGAGGGGGTTAGAGAGGCGATCGACAGGGCGGCCGACATACTCTCCAACCTTAGACTTGTGAGGGAGAGGCGATTGGTCGATGAATTGATGAGGAGGGTGACGAGTCAAAACTCCGTAGTATATGGGCTCGACTCTGTTAGGCAGGCTTTGCGTGGGAGACAGGTGGAGTTGCTGGTAATCAGTGAGGAGATAGACCTAGTCGAGATCAAGTATGGCTGCCTGAATTGCGAATTCGAGGCAACAGAGATTCTGGGTGAGCAGGAGCTCGTGGTGGAGCTTCCTAAAAAGCTCTCTGGGAAGTGCCCGAAATGTGGCTCACAAGGATTCAGGCTTGTCAGTCAGGAAAGGCTCATAGAGGTTTTGCTGAGGGAGGCTGAGGAGTCCCGGACCCGCGTCGAGCTCGTCTCCTCAAGGCATGAGGCTGGCGAGATGTTCCTCAGGACATTCGGAGGGGTTGCGGGCATTTTGAAGGGGTCCGGGAGATAGCCGCCCTGTATTAACTTTTTAAAACCCCTTACATCAAAACACTTACGGGTTGAGACACTTTCTCCAGATATTTGATGCAACGAGGAGTGAGCTACTCGAGATCCTTGAGCGCGCAGCTAGCTATAAGAAGGATGGGTATCGTGAGAAAACCCTTCAAGGCAGGGTTGTGGCTCTTCTGTTTGAAAAGCCTTCAACCAGGACGAGGGTCTCGTTTAGCTCTGCCGTCTCGAGGCTGGGAGGAGAGATCATCTACCTGCCTGCATCCGAACTACAGCTCGCCAGAGGCGAGCCCATAAAAGACACCGCCCGGGTGCTCTCCCGCTACGTGGACGCAGCAGTAGCGCGGCTGAATTCTCATTCATCAATAGAAGAGCTAGCAAGGTACTCCAGCATCCCCGTCGTGAACGCCTTAACAGACCTACACCACCCCTGCCAAGCCCTCGCGGACCTCGCGACTATGTATGAGTTTTCTGGCGGGTGGGGGTTTAAGGTCGCATATATAGGCGACTTCAACAATGTCTGTAGATCCCTGGTGCAGATTTGCGTGATGTTGGGAGTCTCAATTTCTGTCGCAGTTCCAAAAAAGTATTGGCCTCCAGCCCCGGAGCTCGCTAAATACCGTGAACTCGCTGTATCGATCGGCAGCGAACTTGAGGTTCTCGAAGACCCTGAGTCCGCTGTCAAAGACGCCGATTTCATCTACACAGATGTCCTTGTCTCGATGGGTCTAGAGGCCGAGTATGAGAAGAGGCTCAAAGATTTCCTGCCACGATACCGCGTTACAATGCAGCTCCTTAAGAATGCTAAGCCCGGCGCCCGGTTTATGCACTGTATGCCCATTAAGAGGGGTGAGGAGGTTGACGAAGAGGTGGTTGAGTCTCCCCTCTCCATCATCTTTGACCAGGCAGAGTATAGGATGCATACCTCTGCGGCGCTGTTAACGCTTTTACTTACGCGCGACTAGCTCTCTGCCTGACTCTGAACCTTTTCAGAGACAAGTGGCTCTATTACCAGCTCATATGATTTGGGAAGCTTAGAGGCTGCGATCTTAGAGGCAACTTTAGCCAATTCGAGGTCTTTGCCATAAACGTATAGCTCAAGCACGTCTTCACCCTTCTCAACACGCGCCGCTCTTCCCACGGGGCGCCCGAAGGCCCTGCTCATCCCCTCTTGAAGCCTGTCTGCGTGAGCTCCGAAAATCATTTTGTTCTCTCTTAGGACATGGTGCGGATGAGCCTTCACTACGAGGTAGAAGTTATCACTTATTTTCTGTGAGAGGGTCTTACCAGCAGCGACTCTGGCGGCATCCAATGCCGAGTCCCTGATCTGAACAGACTCATCAGCCACCAGCCTTATCCTATACTGATAATCGCCCCTCCAGACCCCATAATCATACTTAGCGAGGCGCGGCTGCGGAGCACCATGTATATAGTCCACCCTAGTGTATGGTCTTTCGATTGAGCGGTAATTCTTCGCCTTCAATCCTAGCAGTCAGCGCTAGACCACGGTAAAAACCTATTTTCAGGGCTCTATCACGCTATTCTAGTTGGATGAGGGGCGCTGAGCCTGTGCCTGCCGATAAGTCATACACCCAGATAGTGGGGGCGGACGAGATAGAGAGGGTCAAGGTGAAGATAGCCGGGGAGATAGCGATCTCGAGGAGCCCCGGAGTGTCGATGAAGAAGTGGAGGCAGCTTTTCGGCGAGCGGCAGCGAGAAGTGGCCTCCAAGATGGGCGTCTCCCCATCAGTTCTAAGCGACTATGAGCAGGGTAAAAGGTCTCCAGGCATCAAGTTCGTCAAGAAATTTGTCGATAGCCTCATTTTTCTCGACCTTGAGAAGGGAGGCGCAAACATAAGACATTTCTCCGACTCTACACGCCCTCACCACAAGGCCATCTTGGATATGCGTGAATTCCACGTGCCCACTCCATTAAGCAAGATAGTTGAGGCTATCGAGGGAGAGTTTCTATGGAGGGGAGTAGGGCGGGACCCGGAGATTTTTGGATATACGGTAATCGACAGCATATCAGCCATCAGGCACATGGATTCAAACGAGTTCATCCAAATATTCGGCCCCACGTCTATGCGCTTATTGGTCTTCACAAACGTCTCCACCGGGAGGTCCCCACTCGTGGCGGTGCGGGTGTACCCCTTAAAGCCGCTGGCTGTCGCGCTTCACGGGCCAGCCACATCTGAGCAGGTTGATAGGCTGGCTATAGAGCTGGCCGAACTCTCCAAGATCCCCCTCATATTGACCAGATCGAGTTCTGTAAAAGATCTGTTGGGGGGGTTGCAGAGGCTCGATTAGTGCATGAAGATCCTTGTGGGTTGTTGCGGATTCCCGAAGTCTATGAGGGGTTACATCTCGGAGTATAAGGTGGTTGAGCTTCAGACGACCTTTTACAGGGTGGTCCGGGAGCAGACAGCCCAAAGATGGAGGAGCACGGCGCCCGACGACTTTATCTTTACAGTTAAAGCCTTTCAAGGTATCACTCATAATGCCTCAAGCCCCACTTGGAGAAGATCAAACATTAAGCCCAGCAAGAAACACGGAGACCTCAAACCAAGTGAGGAGGTCTATGAGTCATGGGATGTGACGCGGAGAATCTGTGAGCTGCTCAAGGCCCCCATATGCATAATCCAGACCTCACATTCTTTCAAAGACACTCCGGAAAACCTCGAGAACGCCGAGACATTCTTTTCAAGCATCGAGCGCGGGAATCTGCAAATTGGGTTTGAGCCGAGGGGATGGTCCGTCGAGAACATCTCCAAGATATGCAGAAGACATGGACTAATACATGTGACAGACCCATTCCTCCAAGACCCCACAACCCTCACGACAAACAGAACAGCATACCTGAGACTCCATGGCAGCCCACCCGGCAGATACATGTATAGATACTCATACAGCGATGAAGACTTAAAGAAACTCCACAACATCATAAGAAAGTACGACGCAGATTTAGTTTTCGTGATGTTTAACAATGTGACGATGGAGGAGGATTCTAAACGCTTCATGAAGCTCGTCTTCAGATCTTGACTTCCTCAGAGTGCTCCCAGAGTATGTTGAAGTATGCCTGGGCTATAGCTGTTAATGAGAGGTGCGCCGAGTATATCGCCACTTGAGGCCTATTCTCCCCAGGGGCTAGCAGAAGTAGGACGGCCTCGGAGATATCGTTTATCACGCCGCCTCCGAAAGAAATCTCCCTAACCCTGACCTCCGCAAGCGTCGACAAAGTTTTCGCTGTCTTGGACCCTGCCTGCGGCCCTAAGAGGATACGGACAACCCCTCTCCTCTCTTTTATCAGGGAGGCGGTGGAGATCAGTATCTGCTGAATCTCAGCGGGGATGGAGGGTAGAACCAGCGAGAGCTGTTTATTGGCGCGCCCCATAACGTCTTTCACGCTACGCCAGAGAGAAGCCTCGCCCCTGATTATCCAGAGGTCTGGGCGCTCAGGCCCTCCGCCCTCGTATATGGGTGTCAGGGAGGAGACAAAGACCTCTAAGTCAGATTGTAGCTCCCTCTCGATAGAGGCTCGGAGGGACTCTGAGGCCACCTGCGGATGCTCAGGAATATACCTCATTGGACGACCCCTTTCAGCCTTCAGTAACCCCTTACGCTCAAGAGATTTTAGTGTATCATAGATTTTAGAGATAGGTATCTGGGAGGCAGCGCTTATCTCGCTGGCAGTCCCACCTCTCCGGGATAGCAGAGCTATGTAAGCCTTGGCTTCATACTCTGACAATCCTATCCTCTTCATCGCAGTCCATGCCTTCTGGTCGAGGAGAGAGGACGCTTTGTCACTCAACCAGCTATATCGGCCCCGGCCATGTTATTAAGGATAAGTTTTACTCAAAGCCTTTTGAAGTTTTTGATAAAAAGCCGAGAGTTACTCAAGCCTGCTCCACCGAGTGTTAAGAATCGAGAGGGTCTGTTCGAATATTTTCTGATGTTTAGTCAAAATTATGCCATATCGAGTCCTACTATCTAGTCTGTCGTCGAGAATGGGGGATGGGGAAGTTGCCGCCTTACATCCCGCGCCCAACGCAAAGTATAGAGCTGGGACTATGTCCATTAGCCTTAGCTCAGTGGTCAAACAAAGATAGCCGTCCGATCTCCCAGCTCCCGCCAGGCACATCTCCAAGAGGGCCGAGCCCATTACTCTGAAGAAGCTGAGACGCTCGGTAATCTTGATGATGCTGTCTCGGAGGGGTGGTCCCCTCTTTAAAGAAGCGTGGTGAAAGAATACACGCGCGCCATCCAAATCCTGTTCACCCTCCTTCTCTAACATTTTGCTTGGTGGGTGAGAGACATAGTCTCCTTCACGAACAAACAGCTCACCAGAGACATGGTCAATGACACCTGAGCAGACCACATCACGGACCGACGGCCCCATCGCAATGGCTAGGCCAGATGAATAGAAGTTTATCCCCCGAGCCATGTTGGCGCTCCCATCAACGGGGTCGACCAACGCCCACAATCTCCCCGCGCTACCACTCATTATGCCCCCCTCCTCCGAGACTATGGTGGCATTGTCAAGTCGGCTCCTTAACACCTCAACTATAGCGTTCTCACAGACTACGTCTCCCCTATAAGAGATATCCCCATAGAATCCTCGACCTAAAGCTTCAGCCGCACTCCCCCTCCGCAAAACATCTAACAGCTCATCCCTCGCCGCCCTCAAGGCATCCTCCACAACTTTCCTTAACAATCCACACCCAAGATGCACGAAGACAAAAACCAGCTATTATACCCTTAACTCCTCTCAGAGGCTCTAGAAAGCCTCCTAGAGGCGCTGAAAAGCTCGGGATAACGCCTACTCAACTCAGCCTCCACAATCTTAGAAACCTCATCACTTATACTGAACCGCGGCGTTACATTCTTGAGATAATTAAGAACAAGAGAACTCACAGGAGAATAAAAAGTGATCCTCGGCTGACGTCGAGCTGCCTGCCTCGCCAAAGAAAACGCCTTCTTGTCAACAACAAACTTCCTCCTCTGAGCCCCAGCGCGACCCTTCACCATACCCGCTCTAAAACTAGAGAAAAGGAAAGTTAAAAGGTTTACCTTCTAAAGTAAAACAAAAACAAAACAAATCGGCATAAAATTCCAGACAAATATTCTCCCACCGATACGCATCGGCCAACGACTCAATAGCAGGTTACAAGGCGTAGAGACAGGTTTCTAATCTGATGGATCTTGTTTTCTCAGATTTTTTTGCAATATCTTGGGCATGTGACCTTATATACTTCCCCGTTACGGTCCTATTTCAGTTTGTTTTGAGAAATGTGTGCGAGATATTTTTGTTTATGTTTAGGTTAGTTATACCTTATAAGTTACAACTTACAACTATCTTGCTTGCTTATGGCCAATTTTACGGTAGCGGGACCAGTCTCTTGAAGAGGAGCCGCAAACCGTATTTTTCATACGTTAAACGTATTTTTTTGAAGGAAAGTGTCGTGACTTTTCGGTGGTCGTACCGCCTACTTTGAGTCGTTGCTGGACCAATAAACACGTTTATTTACTCGTGAAGTGCGCGATGATTGAGAAAAATGCTGGTTGAGAAAGAGTCCAGCTCAGGGGTTGTGGGCAAACACATATACGGTAATCTATATGGTTGCGACCCAAAAGTACTGTCTAACCTAAGGTTCTTGAGGAATGTTGTTCAGGATGCCGTGAAGGTTGCGAGCATGAACTTGGTGGAGTTGAAGGCTTGGAAGTTCGGGGGGGAGAGAGGCGGGGTGTCAGTCATCGCGTTGGTTGTTGAGAGCCACATCGCGCTACACACGTGGCCGAGCTACAAATATGCAACCCTCGACATATACACGTGCGGGGACAATAGCGATCCTGAGAGAGCTTTTGAAATGGTCTGTAAAACTCTGAAGCCGGATAGGGTGGTTAAGTATTTCGCGGATAGGTCTTCAGTACCGCAGGGGATAGTGAGCCCGTAAATACAGGTATTCTCTTCCCCATGGTTTTAGGAAGTAGGTATATTTCTATGATGAGGAGGGGTTTTTGGGGATGATTCTCTCAGACTTCGACCTCTGGAACTATATTAAAAGTGGGCGGCTGAAGGTTGAGCCTATGAGCGACGAGATTGTTAGAGAGAATGGGCTTGACCTGAGGATAGGTTATGAGATAGGGAGGCTTAAGAAGACTCAGAGGGTTCTGGACCCCCGCGACAGCCCTGTCGAGGAGTTTTACTTAACTGAGAGGGGGGAAGCATTCCTCGTAAATCCACACGAGCACGTCCTTCTACACACCATAGAATATCTCTCGCTTCCGAAGGACATTATGGGGTTCGTTAACCTTAGGAGCAGCTATGCAAGGCTTGGGCTCTCGCTTCCACCCACCATCGTGGATGCGAACTTTGAGGGGCAGCTTACGATAGAGATGATTGGGAGCGAGTTCCCAGTCAGACTTTATGCCGGCGAAAGATTCATCCACGTAGTCTTCGCAAAACTGACATCAGAGGTTGAGAAGCCTTATCGAGGCAGGTATCAGGGGCAAAAAGGGGTAAGGCTCCCACATTTCAACCAGTCAGAAAAAGCTAGAAAATGAGCTCGAGACAGTCGCTGGGGACTATTATTCTACACCTGTAACCCTTCTCTAACTCTTCTACAAGTCTGTGGAGCTGTTTTTCCCAGATAGGGTAAAGATGGGAAACAATCAGAACCCTTGGCTTGACCGCCTCCAAAATCCTACCGAGTTCGCGCTCCGAGACATGCTTTCCAACAAGTTTTTCGCTCGGAAATGAGCACTCGTGGATAAGGATGTCAGCTCCCTCTGCGAGCTTAATGATGTCCGTGTTAATTGACGTGTCTCCTGAGAAGACCACCGAGGCGTGGGGAGTATCTATCCTGTAGGCTGCCCCGAAATCATGGGTGACTGGAGCCATGGTTAGGCTTAGCCCCCCTATGCTGTATTTCCGCCATGGGTCAGCCTCTTCTATGACGCAATACGATTCATACCTCATCAGTGTCTTCACATAAGAGAAATACTCGTTGTCGTCTATAACCGTGCTGAGGAATTTT
>JAUQPZ010000045.1 GCA_030550155.1 Thermoproteota archaeon | reverse complement strand
TCGCATTCAAGTCAAGCCTTTGGTTCAGGGTGACGGAGGCTACAACGTTTTGGATCTCGATCGTGGGTTCGGGATATTTTTGTTCCAAGTCCGAGCCTTATAAAGCCGTGAGGGGTATTTAAGCATTTTAAAGAGAGTGGAGCACTCATTTTTGAGAAAAGTTTTTTAATAATATAACAATATATTTTTGGAGCGTTAAAAATGGTAAGGATTGAGGGAGAGCTTGAGATAATTTGTAGAGAATTGTCGGACGAACATGATTACTTGTTCGGTTTGCCCGTTGAGAACGTCTCATACGAGGGCGGGGTCTGTAGCGTATGTAACATAAGGGTCGACGAGTTCGGTTACTGCGGGTGCGGCGGCACTGCGGACTAGAGAACCAACGACTTAGATCTTTCTAATGGAGGTCTTAGCGCCGCATATCTCGCAGGCCAGAAACCTGAATCTCTTTTCCGAGATGATCTTTGTATCTATGCCTCCGCAGACCGGGCATTTCACGAATTCCCGAAAATATAGTTGGAGGAGTTTCACCAGCTCCTCGTCACCTACTCTGCCGCTCAGTATCGCCCTTTCACCGTCTAAAGTGCCTGGGCGCCCCGTCTCTTTAAAGATGAATCGGGCAAGGTGTTGAGGCTCCCGTCCCAGCGCGTCAGCTAGCTGTTTAAAGTTCTGAATGATGGTCTGCCTGTGTTCGTGAACAATCTCGGGTGTAAGGGAGATTGAGCGTTCTCCGCGTCCAGCGATGTTCATCTGGACCTTGGTAAGCACGCGGTCTAGCATCTTCTCATAAGCTTCGCGAGATGAGAGGTCCATGAATCCATAGAGATGTGTTCGTCTCCCGTTAATAAGTGTCTACGCGGGTCGTGGTGAGATGCTTTATACTCTAGGGTGCGTTATGGAGAACTATGAGTAGCGCGTCGGGCTATTCAGGCATGTCTCTGGCTGAGAGAGGGATTCGCCGCATCGAGTGGGCTGAGAGGCTTATGCCTGTCTGTACCAGTATTGCTAAAGAGTTTAGGAGGGAGCGGCCGCTCGAGGGTGTGCGGGTTGGATGCTGCCTACATGTTACGAAGGAGACGGCCGTGCTTGTCAGGGTGCTGCTAGAGGGTGGCGCATCAGTCGCTCTCTGTCCTTCAAACCCCTTGAGCACTCAGGATGACGTGGCCGCAGCTCTGTCAAGTCTCGGAGTATCCGTGTATGCATTCCGTGGCATGTTAGTCCGCGAATACTACGAAGCCATCGGGAGGGTCCTATCTCACAAGCCACACATAACTGTTGACGATGGGGCCGATTTAACCGTCACAGTTCACAAGATTCTTGGGGGAGTGAGGGATGAGGCTGTCTCAATGGTTCAAGGCGTTGTCAGCGACCCAGCCGAGTCCTGTAAAGGGATTTTCGGAGGTACTGAGGAGACCACGACAGGCGTTATGAGGTTACGCTCGCTTGAGGAGCAGGGACTGTTATTCTACCCCGTAATCGCGGTGAACGACTCACCCACCAAAAGGCTCTTCGACAACCCCATAGGAACAGGGCAGTCTGTGTTTGATGGGATAATGAGGGCCACGGGGGTGCTACTAGCTGGTAAGAAGGTCGTCGTGGCCGGATATGGGCAGGTGGGGTCGGGAATCGCGGCGCGAGCAAGGGGTCTCGGCTGCGACGTCATCGTTGTGGAGCCCTCTCCCGTCCGCGCTTTAATGGCCGCCATGAATGGATTCAGAGTTACAGATATGAGCGAGGCCGCCTCCATAGGAGACATATTCATCACCGCGACCGGCAACATAAATGTGATTAGAAAGGAGCACTTCGAGAAGATGAAGAACAACGCATTATTGGCAAATGCGGGACACTATGACGTCGAGATATCTAAGAAAGACCTGGCCACCCTCTCCAACAGGGTTGAGAATGTCTCCGACCTCGTAACTAAGTATGTTCTGCGTGATGGGCGGGAGCTGTATCTGTTGGCTGAGGGCAGGCTAGTGAATTTGGTTGCGGCTGAGGGTCATCCGCCTGAGGTGATGGACCTGAGCTTCTCGCTTCAGGCACTAGCCGTCAGGTATCTGGTTGAGAACCGCGGCAAGCTTGGTAGGAGAGTGCATGTGCTGCCCTCTGCGATTGACGAGAGGGTTGCGCTTGAGAAGCTTAACTCTATGGGAATTCGGCTGGAGCAGTTGACGCCGGAGCAGCTGGCATATCTGCGGGAGTGGCAACTGGGAACTTCGTAGATAGCTACTTTTTACGCCCCGTCCTCCTAGCGGATATCAGCCCAACCTTCCTACCTGGAGGAGCCGTCCTCTTAACAGTCTCCGGCCTGCCAATTCTCTTATGGCTTCCCCCACCGAATGGATGTCTAGCCGGGACCATGGTCACCCCTCTAACCCGCGGATAAGGCCTGTGTTTAGCCTTCATCAACCAGTACCTCTTGCCGGCCTTGAGCATCGGCTTATCCACTCTGCCACCCCCAGCCACAGCTCCAACAACCGCGAAGCATTTTCCACTCAGCTCGACAAGCTTTCTCGAGGGCAGACGGATAATGGTTTTCTCGCCTACTTGTGAGATGACTGATGCGTAAGCCCCCGACGATCTCGCCAAGACGCCGCCGTCACCAGGCTTCAACTCGATGGTTGAGATTAGGGCACCCTCGGGCAGCGAGCCGATGGGCAATATGTTTCCAACGGATGCGCTCGCCCCGCTCCCTATCTCTATTCTTTGACCCACGTACATTCCCTGCACCGCTGGTATGTAGAATACTTGTCCGTCCGCCTCTATCTCGGCGACGGGCGCTCCTCGGCCAGGGTCGTGAAGAATCTCTCTCACATATCCATAGATGGGTCCGCCGTCTCTCGGTATTTGTGGAGGTATTCCGACCTCTACTCGTCTCTGTATGCTGGCTACGTAGGTTGGGGAGCCACGTCCAATCCTTTGTGCG
>JAUQPZ010000033.1 GCA_030550155.1 Thermoproteota archaeon | reverse complement strand
GCGCTGAGAAGAGAGTAGTGCTTGAGATATTGAAGAGAACATTTAACTGTGGAAGAATCATATCTAAGCCAGGACAGGAAGACACGATGCTCCAATATATTGTAGATGCGCGAAGAAACCTCGTTGAGAAGATAATCCCATTCTTCAGAAAGCATAAGCCAATAATCAAATGGAGCGAATTCAAACGCTTCGCTGAAATAGTTGAGGGATTAGAGAGAAAGGAACACAAAAGCGCCGAGGGATTCAGGATGCTTATTGAAAAGGCGTATCAACTATCATCTGACAGAGAGTATAGTATGAGCGAGATAGTCTCTGAGATTGAGAGGCGGGTGGGCGCCTCAGAGACCATACGCCGGGCGCCCTAAAAGTGATTCGGAGATGAGCTTGGGGGGCGAAGATATGGTCCAACCCTTTATTCTGGGTTGCTTAAGGTAGCCAAATGCCTTGTCGGGTGAGTTCCGACGTGCATGAATGGATCAACGAGGGCCCCGCTGTCCCGGCCTGGAGCCCCGTGAACCCACATAACGTGGGCGAACAGTCCACGAACCCCCAGTGGGGAGAGAAGACCCTGTGGAGCTTTACTGCAGCCAGTTGCTGCGGAGCGGTTTGGAGTTCATAGCGTAGCCGGGAGCCGTCGATCCAGGCCTCTCCGGGGGCCTGGGGAGGCGTCAATGTAACACCGGCAACTCCGAGCTGCCCCGCTAACCAGGGCTTGACCCTGGGACAACTGCTGGTGGGCAGTTTGGCTGGGGCGGCACTCCTCCGAAAAGATATCGGAGGAGCCCAAAGGTCGGCTCAGGCGGGACAGAAACCCGCTGTAGAGTGTAAGGGCAAAAGCCGGCCTGACAGGGCCCTCAACAGCGAGGGGCCCTGAGGGGAAACCCGGGCCTAACGATCCATCGGCTCCTACCGGTGGGGGCCGGTGGTGTCAGAAAAGTTACCCCAGGGATAACAGGCTCGTCGCGGGCGAGAGTCCCCATCGACCCCGCGGCTTGGTACCTCGATGTCGGCTCTTCCCCTCCTGGCCTCGCAGCAGGGGCCAAGGGTGAGGCTGCTCGCCTATCAAAGGGGAACGTGAGCTGGGTTTAGACCGTCGCGAGACAGATCGGTTTCTACCTACTGGGGGTGCGGGCCGCCTGAGGGTAAGGTCCTCCTAGTACGAGAGGAACGGAGGGCCGGGGCCAACGGTCTACCGGTCGTCCTACAGGGCGACGCCGGGCAGCCGCGCCCCTGTGGATAAGGGCTGAAAGCATCTAAGCCCGAAGCCACTCACAAAAATAGGCGGCCAATCGGGGCCTATAGGGCCTGGCAACGGGTCTTGGGCCCCGACGAGGGCTCCCCTAGAAGAGGGGGTTAATGGGGTGGGCGTGTACGGGTGGAGGCTTAGGCCGGACGCCCTCAGCGCGCCACTCCCAATCGCCCGAGCCGCTTAGAAGGCCGGGCGTAGCCTACGCTAAAACGCTCCGCACACCTCGCTTCTCTCCTTCATTTTCCGTATTGTAGTTTAGGCACATTTATATCGTGGTGGTTTCGAATTCCACATAAATGGCACTGATTCTTGGTAGAAACTCCAAGAAAGCTTTCTCCCTGCTCGGCGTCCTCGGCTTCGTCGCCCTCATCGATACCTCCATGATCACCCCCATAGTCGCGTCGCATGCGAGGGCTCTAGGCGCCGACCCTTTCTGGTCCGGGCTTGTCGCTGGCACGTATTCGTTAGTCGCATTGCCCATGATAGTTCTCTCAGGGTATCTCTCAGATGTTTATGGGAGGAGACGGATGATTACGCTCGGATTGGCTGGCGACCTAGTTGTGATGGTCCTTTACGCTCTTTCACCCTCACCCCCAGTACTTTTGTCCGCCCGTATTCTTCACGCAGTCTTCGACTCCTTCATAATTCCCTCGGCCCTTGCGCTAATTGGTGATGTGTTCTCAAAGAGTGTTGGCAGGCCTCTCGCTTTCTTCTGGATTTTTGTGGCAGTAGCAATCGTTTTAGGCTCAGGTGCCGCCACCGGCCTAGTCTCTATTTTAGGGTTTCAAACGGTTTATGCCGTCATCGGGGTAATAGTCGCCGCGTGTCTTGTTTTTGCCTTGAGTGGGCTACCCATGGCCGAGGGCCGATACTCTAGAGCCAGAGGGAAGACGCGCCTCATCGCCGGCTACGTAGACCGTGTTATGATATCTATGCTGAGTGTTCTCTCCCTATATTTCATTGTTGGCGGAGTGGTGGGGACGTTGCCGACCATCCTGATTGATAATTTCGGCTTCGATGAGCGGGGAGCTGCTGCGCAGATAGGGATTTTCATGGTGCTCTCCACGGCTTTCTCAATCCCTGTCTTCCCTATAGCGGCGCGGATCGCTGAGCGTAAAGCACCTCATCTAACACTCCTCCTCGGTTTATCCGCATCCGCGGCCTCAGCCTTGTTCATAGAGTTCGGAGCGGGTATAACAGTTCTACGCATTCTCTCCGCCCTAATCTTCGGAATATCCCTCGCCTCGATAATCTTCTCATCAAGCTTCCTCGTAGTGACGCTGCCAGCCGAGGTGAGGGGGCTCGGCTCCGGCCTCAACCAGTTCGCAACGCTTCTCGGAGTGGCTCTCAGCGCGCCGTTAACCTCACTCTACGTGACAACCTTGGGGGAGAGAGGCGTGTTCCTACTCTTTGGCGCCGTTCCCTCCATAGCCGTCGCGGCCATAGTCTCAGTCGCTGTTAGGAGATTAAAGATTGAGCCTAAGGCATAGCCGCTGATGCCGGGGGGCCTCTAAGCCATGATGGAGTGATACCATCTGAGAATATATTCCGGAAGCCTCAGGCCGCGCTCTTGAAGCCTATCGACTAGGTAGAGGGGGATGGGGCTAGTTGCGAAGGCCGCCTTGAGGTAGAAGTCGTTTGGTCTGCCGGGCGAGTATCTTGAGGGAATAAAGAGGGAGTGGTCAGAGATGGAGCTTATCGTCGAGTCCTTGTTGCCGACTATCGAGATGACGACTCCGCCCATCTTCTTGAAAGTCTTGCACCATGACGCCACAACCTCTGTCTCTCCGCTGTGCGAGATGGCTATGAGGATGTCGCCTGCCCTCGGAGGAGGCGCGTTAGAGTCCCCCGAGACATAGACCTGATCTCCGATCGCCCTCTTCACGTGCCCCAGCCTCACACCAGTCATTCTGGCGACCTCCTGGCTACTACCCAAGCCTGCCAAAAAACACGTATGCCTCTGCTCGAGCAGCTCGATGAGCGAGTGTAGAAAGTCCGACCTGGCAACGTTTTCCACAATCTCGTTCGTCTCGGCGAGCAGCTGATTTATCTTCTCAGAGATACTGACGGGGTCGCTGTCCTCGTAGATGCACTCAGCGACGGCCTGAAGCAGGACAGAGGAGCTGAGAATGAAGATATCCTCCAAGATCCCATATTGCTTAAACTCCGAAGTTGACGCGTTTTCCTCAGACACTGTTCGCCCCCTAACGTAGGTGCATGTCCCATATTTCTGTCCAAGCTTACCGAGGGGGGAGGACGGGTCACTCGTCACAACGTCGATCGTGTAGTCCCCCATCTTCTCTGACCTCGAGATTACTAGGGCCAGCTTCTGCGCATCGACAAGCGGCATTAAAGACCTGCCGCTCCCCGAGAGAATCAGGAGGCTAACTCTGCCAAACCTTTGCTTGAGCTTGGGAGCCGCATAGTCAAAACTCCTGTCAGGGAACCCGACATCGCTTCTGTCAACAATCACCTTCCCCCGGTCCATCTTCGATAACTCACTGCAGATTATGCTCACGGCCCCCTTACTTCTACCCTCTCCGTGCGGAACGATAACACCCGCTGACTTGAGATCTCTGTATAGGTCGGCCGCCTGGTTTAGGTCTATCTCTGAGAGATTTTGTATAACATTATTCATAAAGCCTAGGCTGCTCTTCAGTAGCGCCATTCACTACTCCAGAGTCTTCCGTGGAATAAAAATTTAATTTCAGGGCTAGACTGACGCCTTTTTCCTAATCAGGGCGTGGGCGAGGCGCTTCTCAACCCTGAACTCTAAGACCTCATTTCCAGTAATCTGGCTCCACTTCTCCAAGTCTTTCTCAGCCCCCTCGTTATAGTCCGCCACTACGTGTATTACGCTACCGTCGGCCATTCCTTCAAGCCTGTCGGAGAGGACCATTAGGAGCTGGCTACAGTCTATCCCAACGGCCGCGTACACGTAGTCCGGCGGCTCACTGAAGCAAACCACCCCCCTCTCGTTGATTATTCTCAGAACCTCCGGCCTGGCTTCATCCCAACTCCTCAACCTAGACATGTAGTCCTCCTTCAGGGCGGTCACTTCACAGAGCCAGCTCGACTCTCCGTGGCCGGTCTGAATAACCCAAGGCTTCTCCAAGACAACACTATTGAGGCGGTCTATCACCAGATCAAAAGGGGCCTTAATATTCCCCACAAATCTACGGGCCTCAACGTAGCAGATCGCTCTACCCTCAGCTATCTCCGACCTCGGCTGCTTCGCGTTCATAGACGAGATCTTCCCCCACAAAGCCTGAGTAACTGGGAGCACGCCTATTCGGAGCGACCTCCCCCCAACTGGCCGCAGCCACAGCATCTCCTCAACGAAATATAGGTCTTCGGTTGAGAAGAGGCAGCCGTGAAACTCCTCCATCCAGAATCCAGTGTGCGGGCCACTAATTTAATTCTACGCCACATACGTCAGCTTGATGAGAGGCGGCGCCACAGCATTTTTGCGCAGGTTTAGAGGGCTTCTGTATTCTTTGCGTGAGGCCGTTTATCCGGAAGGGCTCGTTGAAGACCTGCCGAGGAGTGATGGTGAGGGTTGTCTGGGCCGCGATTGGAAGCTCGCGTTGATGCACTCTGGGAGAGTAAATGCAATCAAAACATAGTGATGTAGTTCTCAGGGAGTAGTTATCGCTGGCCACTGCTAGGGCTAAAGTTCCGGCTTAGCGACTGCACAGCTTGTTAATTATTTCTCGATCGGTGTGCCGACTACGTTGCCCCACTCGCTCCAGCTACCATCATAGTTCCTAACTTTGGGGTACTTAAGCAGCTCTTTCAATACGAACCATGTAACCGATGAACGCTCACCAATTCTGCAGTAGGTTATCACTTCTTTGTCGGGCGTTATTCCGGCCCCCTCGTAAAGCTTTCTCAACTCTTCTACCGGCTTGAATGTGCCGTCGTCGTTGAGCGCGCGGGCCCAAGGAATGTTTACGGCGCCTGGTATGTGTCCGCCCCGCTGTGCATGCTCGGTCGGATACTCGGGCGGAGCGAGTATTTTCCCAGTGTACTCGTCGGGCGACCTAACATCTACAATGCTTACTGTAGGGCTTCCGAGCCTTGCCCTAACATCTGGAAGCAGAATCCTGTACTCGTATCTGACTCTGGCGACTCTATAGCCTGTCGGTGGGTAGCTGGGTATCTCCTTTACAAGCTCTCTCTCCTCAGCGATCCACTTCTTTCTCCCGCCGTCCATTATGCTCAGCTTCTCATGGCCATAGAGTTTTGCGACCCAGTATGCGAATGCAGCGAACCAGTTGTTGAAGTCCCCGTAGAGTACTATGTGTGTGTCGTTGGAGATGCCGCTTCTGGAGCATAGCGCCTCGAAACCCTGCTTACTGATGATGTCCCTCTCAATGGGGTCGTTTATGTCCTTTTTCCAGTCCCAGAGAATTGCGCCCCTAACGTGCCCTTGAAAGTAGGCGGTCTGAGGGTCATAGTCTACCTCAACGACGCGCACATCAGGCCTGTTTATGTTCTTTTGAACCCACTCGGTCGAGACTAAGACCTGTATTTCCTGCTTCTCGCTCATAGCCATCGTATAGGCCGCGCATTATAGCCATATATAAACAGGATATCCCTACACAAATAAGAGTGAAGAGCCGCACACCCACAGATCCCCGGCCTCCTTACCGGCCGAGTTGATGCATTTAATAGCGCGTAAGGGGTAGTTTAACCGGGTTTGAAGAGGAGTAGGCTCCGGGAGCTGGTCAAGCCTCCTAGTGATGATACAGAGTACATAGTCGTGGATGCTGGAGGGGGGCCCGGCGTAATAGCCCTCATCGTATCTAATGTTCTCCAAGAAAGCCTCGACAGTCTCAAGATAGCTGAGATATACTCCCCCCATTTCCCGCAGGTGACTCTGATAAACAATGACGGCGTGGCCATGCCCCCGAAGATCGATATTTACGTCGCAAAGCCTAGAAGCGGTCAGAACAGAGCTCTAATATTGATAACGAGGAATTTCATCGTCGACAGCGTTGAGGTTGGTGAAGAGATTTCGGAGCTTGTCCAGGAGTATCTCTCGTCTTTCAAGATTAAGGACTCTTTGTTCCTGTCCAGTGGAAGGATTAACGCTTCTGGCGAGGTCTATGCGTCCTCTACAGATATAGAGAGGGTCAGGAAGCTCGTCCGCCTCGGAGCTAAATCGGGGACAAACATCGACACCCTGCCCATCGATAGGCTTGCGTCATCTCTCATGCTCAGGTTCCACCTCCACAATATACCGATGGACCTCCTCATATCAGACACTGTGGGCTTCGCACCAGACCTAACATCTGCGCGAAAGGTGCTGTCAATAATGTCGGGATACCTCAACATCCCTATAGACACGTCGAAGCTCGACGCTGAGATACAGAGACAGCGGCAGCTCATCGAGGAGGCTGGAAAATTCTTCGAAACGATGGAGAAGGGTGGCGGGGAAGGGGGGTACCCATCATATATCGGCTAATCCGTTATCTCGTAGATATAGACATAGGCTAGGCTAGTGTATGGCTGTGAGGATGAGAAGACGAGCCTGTAACCCTCTACTCGAGGCTCCTCATAGTAGTGTGCCGTCACAATATTTCCGAATTGGTCAGATGTCTGCCGAGGCTTGAAGGGTATGAGCTGCCCCAGAGTTGTATTGGTCCAGAACTGATTCGTCGGATTTATCGGGTCTCTGTTCGGGCCTAGGAGCCCCACCTCGCTGATCGGGGTGTAGCCGAGCTCGCGAGCATGCTGGTTCGCTATTCGGAGCATCCAAAACCATTTCGACTCATCACCATAGTAAAGGAGCCTCGGATAATCTGTCGCACCTGTCTGCGGCCGATGCGAGATGAAGATTAGCACATGCGTCGCACCCATCTCTTTAAAGATGCTCCTACTAACGTTGAGCGGTGAGAGGAGAGCATACCCGACCTTCGCAATCTTGATGTTATCTACCGTGGTGTTGTCTACGAGCGACGTCCTGTTTGCAACTATGGAGATCCAATTTCCATAGTCCCACCAAGCTGCAACCACAGCGTTGTCGGGGAGGTTATTCCTCATCCACTCCACAGCCCTCAGCCAGTCATTCAGCACGAAGTCACGCCCGGTCGGGATGGATGACGATGAGATCGTGCTGGGCGCGTAGGCTGCATCGAGCGGGGAAAAGCCCCATGTGTTACCCATGCCGCGGGGCAGATATTGGAGCGATATCAACATCAGGACTATCAATGGGACGGCTATGAGGTATCTTCTTTCGCCGGTCCTCCTTAACCTCATGCCACGGGGGGGCGAAAGATTTCTCGAGGCGAGAGCCAGCAACTCTGTCAGGGCGTAGCCAGCGAGTATCGCGACAACGGGCGAGGTGGGAAGAGCCAGCCTAACTAGTGAGGAAGCGAAGTAAAGTGAGAGAACTGCGTAGACGACTAAGAAAACGTCACCCTCTCTAGCCCTCCTCAACAACAAGAAGATGGCGAACGGCACTAATAGAAGTGTGAGGCCGAAGTCGTTGAAGAGCGTGGACCACGTTGCAGCCTGATTCTCAGCCACAGAAGCGATGATGACGAGCTCGCCTCTAAGCTGTGGCAGAACCACAGAGAGGAACTTAAGACCCGGAAGATTCACAACCGCCGCCACTGCTAGTGCCAAGGTCGAGACGAGTAATATTAGGGCTATCGCTCGCAGAAATATTACCGCCCTCTCAGCTTTCCAGAACCTGTAAAGAGCCTCAGCCAAGGCAAGATAGGCCAAGACCATAAATCCCGAGAGGAGAGTTATCTCGAAGAGGTATGAGAGGCCGAGTTTGGGAACGCTAACCAGTATCACTGCCAAAGAGGCAAGCATTGGAGCGTAGCTAGCTAAAAACTGGCGCCTGTACCTTCCCATGAAAAGTAACAGCGCGGTAAAGAGGAAGACGAGCATTATGGGGAACCTGTGGGCTCCCCAAGTCGCGCCCGTATAGCCGAGCAAGAGACCGGTCAGTAGGCCTAGAGCGGCCGAGCTCTTCAGGGATCTCTTCTCGTCAATTGATACTAGATATGTGAGGAAGGCGGCATGCATGAGCGGTATGGCGAGTGCCTCGTCATCGAGCCAGCCCAGATGAGTTCTCGAGATGTGCGCATAGCTCATTGAGAGGAGGAGGGCTGACGCGACGGCTGGGCCAGTCCCCAGAACATATCTGGCTAGGAGAAATGTTATGAATATGGCTAAGACACCGTAAACCACGGGTAAGATAGACGCCAGCTCCAGCAAATCGACGCTAATCCCCAGTGAGGAGAGGGTCAAGTAGATGAATGCGAGGGTAAAGGAGACTCCGGGATAGAAGACCTTACCCACAGCCAACCCGGTCGGATACCAGCTCTTGTAGTCGTGTAGGCTCCCATATTCAAAGAATCCCGCCCACCCCCTCTCTATTATCATAGTCGCGGTCTTGAAATGCCACCAGGGGTCAAACTCGCTCAAAATGAAACCCCACCTAGCTGGAAGCGCCCTCGACATGAAAGCTATCGCCGCGGCAATCAAGAGAACTGATAATGGCGCATAGAACGCCCTCCCGCCAAATCCCTTATCTAGCTTCGTGAATACATCTGTTATCCGCCCGAACAAGGGGCCGAATGACCTAGCCATTTACCGCAATTCACAAGGGGAGGCACCATATAAACTGAGTCTAGCCTTGGAGCGCGCCTGTCGCCGATTCTAAGAGTTAAATTTGGGACTTTGGGGCTATTTCTGGCATGGAGCGGACTAAGAGACTGCTCGACTCTATACTTTCACTGGACTGGGTTTTGAGGGGGAAGAGTTTCCTCATGGCGGCGATAACGCTCACGACTATACTCATCATTAGCGGCGTGGTCTTTGTAGCCGTTAGCAATGTTGGACCATTCTACGGCCGCGAAATCTTCGCCCCCACACAGACAATTCAGACGATAGCAGAGTTCATCGTGATAGCAGCATACTACGCACTCGGATTGACAGGGCTCATCGTCTACTACTACGCAGCTACCGGACGCCTCTCTGACAGAGCGGCGGGCTACGCCACCCTCGCGGCCTCAATCCTCATACTTTTCGCAACTGTGGGCCTCATCTCAGGGTTCACGGCTAAGATTTAGCCTAGGCATCAGTGAGGCCGCCTTCAAAAACTGATACATAGAACTCCCTAGCCAGATCATGTGAACGAAGCTTCAACAGCTTCCTCCCGGGACCGATTGTCTGCATCCAGATCATCGAGTCTGAGTAGTAAGATATGACGGAGTTAGCTGTGGGCTCCGGCCCTCCCAGTCCCGGCCTTTCATGTACATCAACAATAGCTATCGACGTTACACGATGCGTTCTCGTCGCCTCTTTCAGGAGAGCTGACTGAAAAGCCAGACCCTTGTAAAATCTCTTATCGCGCGCCGGGTCGCCAAAGGCCTCAACCCTATTAAGATACGTGAAATCGTCAACAACTATCAGCTTAGGCGCTCGCGCAAAGTCACAGGCCCAGACAAGAAGTCTCAGCTGCTCTGCAAAAGTCTCGGGAACGGCTATCCTTATACGATGCAGATCTGCCCCCCAGTGCTTCACGATAGAGCTCAGCCTCGCATAATGAAGCCTACCGCCACAGTCAAGCCAGAAGGTCTCAACACCCCGCCGAGAGGCAATGGCTGCAACCTGCAGCGCAAACGAAGTCCTCCCGCTCTTCTCCTCACCGACAACCAGATGAAAGCGCCCAGTCTCCAATCCGCCGACCGCCTCATCAAAGCCCCTAATTCCTGTCAAGAGCCGTTGTATTGTGCTCTGGGACTGGAGACCCGGGAAGGGGCACCACCGAGATAAAACTAGTTGTCACCCTATAGATAAATTATCAGTAATGGGATGCGGCAGGCTACATTGGTAGGATATTTAAGACGTATTATCAAAAGGTTTAAAACTACGTAGATTTAAATCAAAGCAGCCTGAAATATATACAGAGCTCAAATGATGAGAGGGACAACCGCACACAAGGTAGTGGCTACGTTAAGGAGGCATGGCCCCATGCCAGCGTGGCATATAGCCCGCAAGTCTAGGTGCAACTCTGCCACAGTTCAGGCAATATTGAATAAGCTCGTCTATAGCGGGTTGCTCAGCTTCGCCGAGATGAGACTAGGGAGGTTTGCAAGCCCGCGCCGCTCATTCGGAAGCAACAGGCTTCTCAGAGTGTATTACATCCCGAAAATCCACAGCAATAATAGAGTCTACTCGGTGATTAGGAATCTTATAAAGTTCAGGAAGCCTGCGAACATCTATGAGAGGAGAGCATTCGGGATGTGGCTCTCATCATCCATTCTTCCCAGCCAGGTGAGGGAGATTATTCACTCCATGGTGCTTGAGTCTAGGGCTCACATAACCGCGCGTATGAGTCAGATAAGGCACTAGTTAGAGACTAACGACGCCCTACTCTTAATCTCCTTAAACCGCGCCCTCAATTTGTTAAAATCTGTTCCTACAGTGTGTATAGAATTGTATTTCTTGGCCTTCTCAATCGCTTTCTTAGCCTCTGGGTTCACTTTGCTGAAATAATTTTCCAATGAGTTTAGCCAGAAATTGGCCCCTAGGTTAAGTATCCCGCCTGTGACGAGCTTTAGTAAGGGGTTATCGCTTCCGAGCCTCCAAGCCATGATCTCCGCCATTCTCTTGGTGTTTCTCCAGCAGACGTAGATTAGGGCGGCCTGTGCAGGTGTTAGACTTGAGTAAACGTCTGTGAGGCTCTGGTTTCCCCGTAGCGAGCCTAGGCTTACAAGAGCCATGGGTGTGACCGTGAATAAGAGGTTTTGGGAGGCCATGTAGTTTATCAGGCCGATCGTGTCCCAGATGTCTTCGTCGCTCTCCCCGCTTAGGCCTAATATGATGGTGTATGCCGGGACCCAGTAGGCCGCATTCAGAGCCTTCTGCCCCTCAATAACGATCTCTGACCATGTGGCATCAACTCCTACATGGAAGGGCAGTGCCTTTCGAGACATATGGCTTAGGACAAGGTTATCACTGCCGGTCTCGAGACCTATCTGGACACCTATATGCTTTCTAGGCCCCGCGCCGACTAATTTGGCAATCATCATGGGCAGTTCTGGGTCAGCAGCAGGAGGCGCGAGCGTTGCGTGCATAGGGTTTGCATGAATTACTCCTCTTAACGACATCACGGTCCTGTAGAGCTTCTCTATTGCCTCTTTGTTGGGCCAGTAATCGGGGTCCCGCAGCATGTAGGCCCACTGATTATCCGTGATGAACCAAGCGTTCCGTACCCCGGCGCGCAGATTTACCTTAACCTCTTCGAGGACCTTTTCAGGCGGATAATATCTGAGAGGCCGAGTCGTAACCTCGCAAAAGTCGCAGTCAAGACCGCAGCCCCTCATAATCTCCACCTGGCCGCTAATAGTTCCGCCCACTATCGTGGGGATATCGGATATTTTCGGGATCTTATACCTGGAGAAGGGGTGTCGGCTGATGAAATGACCGTTTGGGTCCTTGACATATGTTATTGTTGCTCGGCCTCGCTGATCGAAGACAGTTGACTTAAAACCTTGGAAGAAGACTGTGTTGTCTATGTAGCCTTCAGCGAGGCCATCAAACAGTATGTGTATTATGTCGTCCATCTCGCCCTGCACGACATAGTCTATGCCAAGATAGTCAATCATTTCGGGGCGAATCTCAAACTCCCACTCACCCGAGCCTCCAACCAAGAGCTT
The DNA here is from genome assembly GCA_030550155.1 of Thermoproteota archaeon. Taxonomy (GTDB): domain Archaea; phylum Thermoproteota; class Nitrososphaeria_A; order Caldarchaeales; family Calditenuaceae; genus HRBIN02. The sequence continues at coordinate 2,978 of JAUQPZ010000033.1, read as the reverse complement.
AGCCTTTGGGCACCTATTCCTCCGCAAAACGTTGATAGACCGAATGAGCGTCTCGAACTCGTGCGCCACCCAAGACTTCTCGCGCCCACAGTTGTTGAACATGATCGTAAGGGGGCCTATCCCCAAGGGGTCCATGGTGTTGACAGCTATCAGCTTCGTATCCTCCCGGATATGCCTATCCAAGTATTTGGGATGGACCACCTCTGCCCTCAGCTTGGACCTCATCTTAAGACATGCCTCAACCTTCCTTATACCGTAAGGTGCCAGAATGGCTCTTCCATGCTCGTCCACGGGGACTTCTGGGAGGCTCAGGTAACGGTATATAGGGGGCGGGACAAATCTGACCGGCGCGCAGGGAAGGAAGCTCAGGAGTGGGAAGTTATGGAACATGTGTCCTAGAGAGGGGTCGAAGGTTAACACAACCTCGGTCATTCTCTGATTTGGTTTTACTCTACCGATAAATAACCTTTATTCCCCTCTGGCTGCGGGTGACTATGCGGAGCTAAGGAGGGAAAGGCACACGAGTGTTTCGGAGTAGAACTCATATATATCACAGCCGCCGGAATGCAACACAGAGTCCATGACCTCTAAGCTTTTAGGCGAGGCGGTCTCTAGGCTTGAGGCCGAGAGGAGACCTTACGCCATTGCCACGGTTGTTCGTGTTTCAGGCTCAAGCCTCGGTAAGCCTGGGTTTAAGATGATTGTAGACGAGGGGGGGAGGGTAGTATTTGGAACCCTTGGAGGTGTTTGCCCGGAGGGGCCCATTATCTCGGTCGCGCTTGAAACTATTAAGGAGGAGGAGCCTCGTCTTGTGAAGGTTCATTTAGAGAGCACTGAGGACGCGGTGAGGGGTATGGCCACTTCTGCCGGCAGAGACGAGATCTTTGTGGAGACTTTCTGCGGCGGAACCATGGAGATCTTCGTAGACCCTGTTCTACCACCTAGGCGTCTCTTCATCATAGGTCAGGGTGGGAAAGACGATGTGGAGGAGGCTTTGGTCATTATTGGTAAGACGCTTGGCTTCGAGGTCTGGGTTGTGGACCCTATGCCCGTCCTTGAGAGCCAGCCAGACAGAGTGATCTCGGATATTGATTTTGACGTTACAGAGCTTGATGTGGGTTCAAGGGACAGCGTCATAGTCTTGACGAAGGGTGAGAGAGACGTTAAGGTTCTCGAGGCGCTCTCGAGGAAGACGCCCGTCTACGTGGGGCTTGTGGCCAGTAGGAAGCGGGCTGAGAGGGACTTGGAGCTTCTCAGGAGTAGGGGTGTCTCGGAGGAGTTTGTCTCTCGGATAAGCACGCCTGCAGGAATCGAGATCGGCGCGAAGACCCCTGCAGAGATAGCGCTCTCAATAATGGCAGAGATAGTTGCCAAGATACGCGGCGCACAGGTCTTGAGAAAAGGCGGGAGTAGGCCTCAGATCAGCACCGAGAAAGAGACCGAGACGATAACTCTGAGAGGCCTATCCTGCGACTTCCCCACCGAGCAGTCCGCAAACAAATAATAACACCCGGCATATACAAGCTATATCTGGGGCGAGCGGCCGGGCGGGTCACGGGGCACTCCCGAGGAAGTTCCTCCCCCCAACCGGTGCAGTCGGCCACCGCGAGGTGGGCGGGGAGACCCGCGGCAACGCCACAGAAACGAGACCCCTCCACCACAGATGAGACTGAGCCGTCGAAGAGAGACGGCGACGAGTGGCGGAGAATGGATGAAACGGGCGACCCCGGCGGGGAAAGGCGCGCCGGGTCTATGAGAAGCGCCGGCGAGGCCCGGGAAGAACCGAGAAGACCAATCCCGCCTAAAACAGAAGGAGGACTATGGGCCGCACGCCCCCAAGATGTGGGGATTAAATGCGTTTATATAGTTCGTTTGTTTTTCTATTTTCTGTGCCGAGTGAGCAGGTGTTACGTAAGCGTGAGAGGTATATTGCTGAGGTATTTCGTAGGTTGGCTGATGTGAATAGGGATTTTTTAAATCAATTCTTTTTGAGCCGGGGGTTTATCAGTGTTTCTTCGCGCTATAATTATTGTAGGGTGCTTGGAGAGCTTGATAGGTTCTTGGAGGGGAAATCGTGGCGTGAAGTCAGGCGGGCGGAACTCTTGGATTTTATTTCTTCGTTGGGAGATTCACTGTCAACCCGCACCGTCGCATTATATAAAACAACGCTTAAAAGTTTCTTTCGATGGCTGTCGAATGAGACAGGTCAGGAAAACCCCGCCTCATGGATAAGGATATCGATCCGTGAAGTTGCCACGAGGATAACACGCGATAAATTATTGTCGCATGAAGAAGTCGAGGCCATGGTTAAGTGCGCGGACTCTACTCGAGACCGAGCATTAATAATGACTATGTGGGAGACTGGTGTAAGATTATCTGAAATTCTGAACATGAAAATAAAGGATGTCGAAATTACTGACTCGCTTGCGAGAATAAGCGTTACAGGGAAGACGGGGCATCGAGTTGTCCCAGTAATAGCGGCCCTCCCTCATCTCCAAAGCTGGCTTGAAATGCATCCGTTAAGAAGTAATCCCGATGCTCCATTATGGATTAGTTTTAGGCGAGGGAGAATCGGTGAGCCACTGCGAGAGACCGGCATCCAGAAGATTTTAGAGATCCTCGCTAAGCGAGCAGGCATAAGGAAAAAAGTTTATCCCCATCTATTCCGCCACTCGCGAGCAACAGAACTAGCGCCGCAGCTTAGGGAGTCAGTCCTAAAACAGATGTTCGGGTGGGCTCAATCCTCGAGGATGGCGGCGACGTATCTACATCTGAGCGGAGCCGATGTTGAGAACTCGCTTCGTGAGCTCTACGGTCTGAGGCCTGAGAGTGAGGGGGCGGAAGAGAAGTTCAGGCCTAAGAAGTGTCCGCGATGCGGGGCCTTAAACAGCTATGACGCCGTCCACTGCTCGCGATGCTCTCTCACGCTTGATACAGTGGTCGCGATAGAGAGACAGAAAAAACTCGAGGAGGAGCTA
>JAUQPZ010000032.1 GCA_030550155.1 Thermoproteota archaeon | reverse complement strand
GCCATCGTCATGCAGCCGCTCAACTATTATGTAGAGCCCGGCGAAGAGGTGGTTTTGAGGGCGCCCACCCTGAGGGGTAACAGCTTCGTGTCCGGCGACACGATAGGCCCCAACAAGCTACCGTTCCTCCTGATTGTGCATCTTAGCAACGTCAGCCTTGGCTTCAGATACGAGGTCGAGGTCTCGGTCGTGTCCAACATCAACATTAACGAAATCCGGGGATGCGTCTCCCTGAGAAGCGAGGAGTTCTCGAATGGTTGCAGGGGGAGCGCAAGGTCGGAGAGGTTTGTCTCGAGGGTGGAGGACCTCTCAGACGTCTTCGCATTCAACATCGCTCCGGGAGTTTACGATGTTCGGGTAAATCAATGTCCATACTCGTCCGGTAGTTGCGCCAACATAGCTCCAAGCCCAGTGAGGGTTGAAGCGAACAGCCACGTAGTTGTCCACATAGATTTGCGTACAAACCTGGGTGTGCCGCGCCCACTCCCACTACAGGTGAGCCCGCTTCAACAGAACCAGATGGTACTCTTGAGCGAAACCGACCAGGAGGCGGTCATCACCATACCATACATAGTAATGCTGGGGAACATAACCGAGCCTCTCAGAAACGTGGTAATACAGATGGAGGTACTATCCATGGACAATCTAACTAGCCCAGCAGTCGGCTTCACGCTTGAACAGTCTGTCAGACTCCTGTCACCCGGCACCTCCTACATAGGCCTCTTCACGCTCGAGGTCTCTGATGCTGGCAATCAGAAGAAAGACTTCGGCGGCTACTTTGTCTACAGGATCAGAGTGGTTAGCGCGGAGGGTGTCATAACTCGGACATCGTACTCTGATGCTGACTTCCAAACGGCTGAGCTTGGTGGCGTGGTTTACGTCTGTAGATGGTGGCTTGAGGGGGCTAATGTCAGGACATCCTGCAGGGCGCCCCCCGTCTCAGGCGGTCCCTAAAGGGTCTATCTATTGCCTCTCTGCCTCACTACCTGGATTGTAACGGAGTCGCCGTCGCTGGGATATTGCCGTCCAGAGTCTACGCCAGTGCCCGCCGCCGTCACCGGGTCTACAGTTATTGTGATCGAGCCTTGGCCCCTGTTGCCCTGTAATTCGTTGGCTCTCATGTAGCAGCTCAGGATGACTATCGTTGAGCCTGGGGAAAGCGTTGTGCTGGAGGGTGTGCAGCTGAGTGCCTGGTGGTCGTAGTCTCCCTGTAGCCTCATGGCGTTCATGATGGCTGCAACGTGGACTTGGACGCTCTCACTTGCTTGAGCCGGTAAGCTGAGTAGGATGTTGAAGGTGAAGGCCTGCCCCTCTAAGACGCTGCTCGGTGCAGAGACCTCTAGGTCCATTGTGACAAACAGCGCCTCAGCCCTGCGCAGGATGAATACAACGTTCCAGTAGTCTGGAAGTGTGACGCTCATCGGGTTTCTATTCGGGGCCAGCAGCCTCGCGCCCGCTACGAGTACGCCGTTCTCGGATAAGTAGACCATGAATGTTCCGGCAGTGGCTCCAAATGAGAGGGAGATGTTCTCGTTCGAGGCGGTGGCCTTGTATTTTATAGACCTCGGCTGTGTGTCAGCGTTGTCCAGCGGCAGTATGTTTATGGCGTACTCCTTTCCCCTCTCCATGTTAATTATCGAGACGGTGAGGGTGTAGGGGTACAGCCCCGCGACTAGTCTGCCCCGGTTGATGTCCACGGGGGCGGAGCCGAAGAGCCTTCCCCTCTCAGTCACGGCTATGAACTGCACCCTGCCCGTGAAATCATTCAAGCAGCCGCCGACCGGGATCGTAAAGTTCTCGCCGGCAAAAACGTCTACCGGGCCCTCAATGCACGGGGCCTCATTGATGGGTGAGCCTAGGTTGATGTCTATGGCCCAGATTCTCTCAACCCTTATCATGATGGGTGAAACGTTTTTGAGAATTAGTCCGATGCTGGGGCCGCCCGGGTATATGGCTGTCTTACCCTCGACAAGTAGCTTTAGATCCTCCGTCGCCCTGTCTATGTCTTTTATTCTCCTAGAGTTTAGCTCGTTGGAGAAGAGATTGTATAGGCTTGACATGTAGAGGTAGAGTGGTATAATTGTGGTGAAGAATATGGCTACAACTATTGCCATGCCGACCATCGTCGAGACACCAGACCTACCTCGCCTCATACCTCGCCACTAGGGCCCACATGGAATTTTTTGCGGGCTCCTCAGAGTCGTAGAGGTGGTGGGGGACGTACCACACCTCGACTATGTAGGGTGGTGGACCTGGGAATCTCTCACACCTCCTAAGAGGTGCTAGGTCGTAGGTGTTGGCTGGTATCTTGACGCCTGCTATGTTGTGCCTTATTCCGGGGGAGTGCTGGGACTTGGGGTATATTGTGCAGCTGATGACTGCTATGTCGTTTAGCCCGTGGTTTGATACCCAGACTATGTTTGTCTGGAGTGAGGTTGCCTCGATGATGAGGAAGCTTCTCTGCTGCGAGATCATGCTGTCAAAGTCTTTCGTGAGGCTTGTCGAGTGTGAGGTTACGTAGCCGAGTGAAAGGCCCCATAGCGCGATCCCCAACGCAACGACGCTGGCAAATAGGAGGATCTCGCCTAGGATTACTGTGTCTCCCCGCTCTCTTTGAGCTCGCCTCGCGGGTTTAGGGTTGGAGGGCGTGGGCATGTTTCTGATTAACAGTTTAACACATGTATTATATATTTTTTGGGTGGTTTTACTGTTATTTTTGTAACTCATATATAAATTTTATATTTGTAATCATCTGTCAGTATACTCTTCCTCCCCTTCTATGAAGTATCTCGGCGGCTGTGGCTGCTGCTATGAGGGTGGCTGACGTTATCGCCGTGGCCAATATCCCCTCGGTTATCCAGTGCCCCTGAGTCGCGCTGTAGATTAGTGTGAAGAGGAAGTCCCAAAAGGGGAATGCGAGGTTCATTACTGTGGCTAGGGGTGAGAGGAGGGCGTATAGGAGTATTGGGTAGGCTATGAGCCTGCTGCTTGGCTGCTCTCTTGTGGAGGCTAGCGTGGCGGCTGTTGTCGCTGCGAGGAGCGCGATGGCTGGAAGGAAGTAGTAGGAGTAGAAGTGGCGTATCGGTAAGCCTTGGATAAAGCCGGCGCCCCAGCTGTAGGTCCAGTAGTTCCTTGGAAGCAGGAAGATGGCGAGTATCATGGCTGCGGCTGGTATGGCTGCGAGGCTGGGTATGTAGGGTCTGTCTCTTAAGGCCTTGTAAACTATTGTGACTAGGAGGGTGAGGGGTATTATTGATGGCAGGGTATTCCAGGCGACCTGACCCATTCCGAGATACGTGAGGATGTACCATGGCAGGGATAGTGGGACTCCGATGGCGAAGGGGCCGAGGAAGGGTGCGAGGAGGAGGTTGTTGAACTGTAGGTGTCCCTGGACTATTACTCCGATGTTGCCTGGCCTCCATATGGCTGGGCTTAAGAGGAGCGTGAGGGGTGGAGCAAGCAGGTAGAGGGCGGCGCTCTTGGCTGTGATCTTCTTGGTGTAGAGTAAGAGGAGCGCCAGCAGTGATGTGAAGATGGCGAATGATAGCTTTGTAAGTATTGCGAGACTGGCGAAGATTATGGCTAGGATTAGAGCTCTTCTATTCTGTTGATTGATGATGTAGAATGCGGATGTTGTTGCGAAGAGTGTGCCTATTGAGTCGAGATAGGCGGTTGAGTATTGGATGAGAAATGGGTCGAGGGCCACTAGGGCCGGAGCCACTAGCGCTAGCTTTTGTGACGTTTTCTTTGCTATCATGTAGGCTGGGATGGCTGTTAGTGCGGATGCGGTTATCGGTGCTAGGAGCCCTGCCTGAAAAATGCCGATGAATTGGCCAAGCGCGTGAGCTGACAGGCCTGTGAGTAGCATGCCGAAGGGCGGGACTCCAGGGTTTATACTGCTGAGCGCCGTCATGTTCATCGACGTGATGGCCTGGATGTACGATAAACCGAAGACGGTATATGTGCCGGGGTCAAAAATCGTCAGGCCTTGGTTCCCATAGGCTGGATATATCCAGATGGTGAAGCGTATCGCGAACCCTAAAGTCACTATCAGAGCCAGTAGAGCCACGGTCTTTCTGCCGTTTTTAATTTCCCCCATTCTACTTTCTGAATCTTGATGCTGGATTGCTGTATTAATTCCTTGGTATGTTGCCTCGGTTGGGATATTTGAAGGGTTATATTTGGTTTCTATGGTGTGGTTGTTCTTGGAGCGTGGTGGATGGGAAGTTGGTGTTGAATCACTGGTATGTTGGGCTGATTGTTGCCGGATTGGTGGGTTTGAACACGTTTTTCTGGGGGATGGCGGTTAGGGAGGTGGGCCAGCCGGATGTCTCGGTGAGGTTCCTGATTAATCTCTTCTTCAACAGGTGGTTCATCCTTGCCATGGTTACAGGCTTCACAGTAGCGGTCCTGAGCTACTGGGTCTACAGCGCTATGGGTGTCATGCTTGGGAGATTCTTCCTCTCGATGTCCATAGTCTCTATAGTTGTTGTGGGGTATTTCCTCCTTAGAGAGGTTGTCTCTATTGAGCAGTGGATCGGCATAGCGCTAATAATCACAGGCGCCCTATTGATAGGCAGATTTTAAGCCGTTTTCTTTTCACATCTGGGTCGTCCAAATGCAGGTTATCCTTGGGTTTTTCGTAAATATTGACTCGGTTAGTTTGGGTGGGCCTAGGTATTTTTGTGCGTATAAGAGGGCTCTATGCATTGAGTGTTCTTTCTTTTGGTGAAATTGGACGATTATGATCTTGACTCCATAACTAGGTAGTTGGACGATCTCATCAATCACGGCATATTCGCAGCCCTCACAATTCATTTTAACTATATCGGGCTTCCAAGTCTCTACTAATTCAAGTAATTTATACACCGGTACATCTAAATGCTGCATTGTCGTTTTTTCTGAAGATGTGAGTCCATACGTGTCAAGACCGACCTGATTAGGTAATAGGGGGATCTTTTGACCCACAGAAGCGTTAATCGCTATAATGGGTTTTCCTTTAGCATTCTCTAAGAGAGACTCATAGTGTTCTGGAACAGGCTCTACTGCTATAACCTTTCTCGCACCTTTATAGAGCCAGTATAGTGCCGAGTCTCCCACATATGCGCCGATATCTAAGACTACCATGCCCCTAACGTTAACATTATAGATCTTGTTGAAAACTTCTGGAATGCTTACTATGAGAATCTTCTCAGGCTGGACTTTTAACTCGCAGCTGCCATTCAGGCAGTAGATTTTCATCCATGTATTGTTGAAGGAGATTTTCCTAACGTATTGAGGAACTTTTGACCTTCTGTAGATGTATTCGGTGGCGACTAAGCATTTAAATAGTTTACGTGCTGATATTTTTGCACTTAGTGCTCCATCTTTGGCTATGAATGTGCCTTTTCTTCCTAAAAGTGCAGTTAAGTAAAGTGCTGTCCAATTCTTTAAGTATTTGTGGGGAGTAATCATTGTTAGGTAAAGTATAGTACTGTATGTGGCGAGCCTATCAATGATGTATGAGAGTGTGTGTAGTGTGTTCATATTGCTTGGGTTTGTATTGGTTTTTTCAACCCGTGTGTGTGCCATTTTGTGTATTCTTGGAGTTTTTGTGTTTTCCGTGAGTCTCTCAGTGCTGAAAGGCGTGCAGCTGTTTCGATCGTCATAGCCGGTATTAGCCATGTTATTCGTGAAGGTTTTTTGATTATTGCGAGGAGTGTTGCCAGTGCAAGTATGTCGGGTTGCATGCTGGGGGCTGTGGATTTTCTTAGTTGTAGGTGTCCCATTATCATGCGTTTCCTTCTATTGAAGAGGTGTCTTATCGATGCTGACGCGTCGAAGTAGGCTACGCAGTCTTCTGCGAAGTAGTTTAGCTTGCCGTCCCTGCGTACAAGTATTCCTATGAACTCATCGTCATTTATGACCTTTATGACCTTTTGGATGTGTGCTAGTTTTACTCCGTACATTACTGCTCCTAGGTGGACTGGGCGGTTTAGGCGTTGTTGTAGTGATTTTCCAGTCGCCAATATCTCCCACATGAGTGCGTCTATTTTGTATGCTAGGCCGCTGCCTATGGGTATCTGGCGCGCTGATACCGCCCCTATCGTTGGAAGTGTGAGGTAGTGGTATAGTTTGGTTATGCTTCCCGCTGTGGGTATTGCGTCTGCACCTAGCTCTATTATTGCGTCGTATTCCTGTGCCTTCGCGTAGGATATTGCCCTGTTCAGGGCCGCCGCTTTACCGGCTCTCTCTGGATTCCTGATCACATGGGCCCCATACGCCTTGGCGATGTCTGATGTTCTATCCTCGCTTCCGTCATCTACAACTAGAACCTTGAATCCTTCCCCAATTGCCCTTGAGATTGGTGTAGCGATGCTGCCCTCCTCATTGTAGGCGCAGATGACGACCAGCGCTCGGAGGTGTTTGCCTTCGTCTCCGTCTATAGGCAATCCCTGAGGGTTGATCGGCCTTTATGGCTCATAAACGTTTAGAGCCGCAGAGGAAGCTATACATGTATTGGTAGGACCGTAAAAAATCCTCGATAAGGGATGGGTTTATGGTACGAGTACCGCTACTGGATATGTCTTGCCGCTTGTCGTGTGTAGGGCTATCTCGTTGGTTACGCCACCTGCTATTACGCAGTCGGGTCCTTCAGGTATACTCCATGAGAATGTTGCTCCAATAGATAGCTGGTCGGTCAAACCACTGGTGCACACCCGTCCGTTAACAACTATCATGTCGACTACTGCTGGGCTTGAGCCTGTGTTCTTAGCAATCACTATTACCTGAGTGCCATCCCAGTAGGCTGTCTGTATCTCTATCTTCTCGAACCTGGTGAATATTCCAACGAGCCCTGAGGCCCAGAAAGCAACAGCAATGGCTATGACTATCGCTACTGCCACAAGGATGACCGTAGCAACTACAGGGCTTATCCCCGCCCTTCTACGCACCATCATAATCCCAAAGAATACCGGCTCTGATATATATTTTGTGGCGAGGCATTTCCAGTGGAACCCCACCCGATTACTATCACAACAATATTCTTAAATATAATGGAGCATAGAAACCACTAGTCATGGGGTTTTCAGAATCCTTCACAAGCTTCTCATACTCAAACTTTAGAGGGCTAGGAACTCAGCTCCTAAAAATCGCTCCAGGCATACCCTCAAAGCTCGAGAGCGCCGGAAAACGCATCTACCCCGAAGTATTCACATCCATAGTGGCTGCAGTAACAGTGATAACGGCCGTAATAGCCATACCTATAGCGGTCCTAACCTACCTATTCACAGGCAGCCTAATAGCCCTGGGGCTCTTAGGCGGAATACCCCTAATAGCCCTAGGCTTAGGTCTCGCTTGGCCGTACATGGCGGCCACCTCCGCGGCGACACTATTCGAGAGCGAGGTCCCCTACGCCGCAGCCTACCTAGCAGTCATGTCCACAGGCGGAATCCCACCATACAAGAGCCTAGCTAGGCTCGCCCAGAGCCAGCTCATGCCCAACATAGCCAAAGCAGCCAGACTCGCAGACCTAAACGTCAAGGTTGGCGGACTAGACCCCGTCACAGCAATCGAGAAAATGGCCAAAGGCCTTCCCAGCAAAGAGTACCGCGACCTGCTAATGGGATACGCCTCAACTATAAGGAGCGGCGGGGACGTCGTCCACTTCCTCATCAGAAAGACGGAGCAGATCTTCACCTCGAGGATGGGGAAGATGCGGATAGTCGGTGAGAGGATGGGCATGTTGATGGAGGGTTACGCAGCCATAACCATGATGCTCTCACTGGTCCTCTTCACAATATACATAGTCTCGAGAGCCCTACCCACAGAATTCCTCATCATGCCCTCCGAGCAATTCGCCATGATAGCCTACCTCTTCCTCCCACTCATGTCTGTTCTCTTCCTCTACCTCGCGGACATAAGCCAGCCAAAATACCCCATCACAGATCCTAGACCCATGAGAGTCCTATACCTCACTATGCCTGCAGCCTTCACGTTCCTCGCACTCTTCGCCGTACCATTCTTCCTCACGGAACTCCAATACATGCCACCATTCAACATAACATCAAGCATCATAGTACAGATAAGGCAACTAATGGGCATAGAGATGGGCTACGAGTCCTCCATCGCCCTCATCCTCTTCTCCATAATACTCTTCACACCCGCCGCAATAGCCTACCAGAGATACGGAAGCGAGAACTTCTCAGTCGTCCACGGCCTCACACTCTTCCTCAGAGACATCACAGAAGTCAGAAAAACAGGCCTAAGCCCAGAGAGATGCATAATCGACCTGTCTAAAAACCCCTACGGCGCCTTCAGCAAGCACCTCAAAATCATGTCTCGACAAATAGGCTGGGGAATGCCCCTCAGGAAGATCTATGAAGACTTCGCCAAACGCACCTACGGCTGGCTCGAGAGGGCCGGTGTCTTCATATTAATAGACGCAATAGATGTCGGCGGAGGAGCGCCAGAGACCTTCGAGGTCCTTGCCTCTTTCTCAGAAGACCTGGAGGAGATTGAGAGGCAGAAGCGAGCCACACTCAAGCCACTCATGATAATACCCTACCTCACAGCGGCCCTACTCATAGTAGTCGTAGTCATACTTGTCTCGTTCATGAAAGGCTTACTCAAGCTAGCACGGCTAAGCATCTCATCCGCCGAGTTCATACACTTCTTCCTACCACCCGTCATAATAATCGCAGTCATCAGCGGCCTCGTAGCCGGAAAAGTCTCAAGCTCAACCATAGCAGGAGGATTCAAACACGCGGTAATAATGTCGATAATATCCCTCCTAGCAATATGGGCCTCAGGCAGCCTAACAATAGGCCTCTTCGAGCTTCAGACTACTCCATGAGCTCAACAACGCCGCCGATAATATCGATACGCTTCTTTTCCTTTAGATAGCGCATAGCCCTGATAATCACCTCCCTCGGATACGGGGTCTTCACAAATATCTGCCAATAGGGCGTCGGCCCACCCCTCTTCAAAATCGCCTCAACAATATAGTCTGCAACCGGCTTAACCTCCTTCTCCAAGTCCACCTCACTTACAGGAGCCGCAGCAGCCTGCTGGTTACGCGCAGCCCCTCCCGGAGTAGCAGAGGGCACCCCCACGACAGCAGTCTCAACCCTACCCATAGCAGGGATAACCGCCTTCTTCATAGAGATCCCCGCCTCGGAGATCAGCTTCTCGGGGTCAGAGTAATAGGAGAGAATCATGTTGGCCACCTGTTCGCTGTCCGTGTTCTTATTCTCGCGCATCCACTCCAGTATCTCTTTCCGCCTCCAAAGCTCCAGCATCAAGTCCTCCCTACTAAGGCCGTTCATAAGCGCAATATTCTCAACCTGCAGGCTACTAGCGAAGTTAACCCTGAAAGTATCAGTAACAGGATCCCACTCCGCGATCTTCCTGTAACGGTGCGCATCCTCCACCTCCCAGATAAACCTGACACGCCTACCGTACAGCTGCGTCTTGCTTCGCAGCTGAACCCTCTGAATCAGAGCCATCGCATCGAGCAGAGAGATATGTGTCTCAGGAATATTCATGGGAGGGCTCATAAGCCTCTTAATCGCGCTCTCCACATCCTCGGCGTGAACAGTCGTCAAGCCACCGTGCCCCGTCGCGATTGCCTGGAAGAGGACAAAGGCCTCCTCACCCCTAACCTCACCAACGATCAGATAGTCAGGCCTATACCTGAGGCTCGTTTTGACAAGGTCGAATAACGCGACCTCCCCTCTCTCCGTAGCCCCCAGACCATAGCTCTCCCTAGTAACAAACCTAACCCAGTTATCGCGGGGAATATTAATCTCGGCGGTCTCCTCGCAGGTTACAATCTTCATCCTAGGCTTGATGAAAGTCGTGAGAGCGTTCAGGAGCGTGGTCTTTCCACTCCCCGTCGCGCCAATCAGCATAAGGCTAGCCTTGTTCTCAAGGAGCAGCCAGAAATAAGCGCCCATCTCGCTGTTAAGCACGTTGCTGAGAATAAGCTCCGTAATGCTGAAGGGCTTCTCCCTAAACTTCCTAATCGTAAAAGTGCTGCCACGTGGAGAAATCTCTTCCCTAAACGTGGCGGCCAGCCTGTGCTTACCGTAGATCATGGCGTCAACTATGGGGAAGGCCGACGAGACATGCTTACCAGCCTTGTGAGCTAAATGTATTATGAAGTCGTCGAGAGCCTCTCTATCATTGAACGAGATGTTGGTGGGCATACTCTCAAAGTCTCTATGCCAGACATAGATAGGGATGTTAAGGCCGTCACAGGATATGTCCTCAACCTTAAAGTCCTCCATTATCACGTTCAGAGGCCCGAACCCCATCAAGTCCCTATCAATATAGTAGAGGAACTTCTCGGTCTGCTCCTCAGTCAACGAGGGTATGCTCAGCGCCCGCCTATACTTCCTAATGACGCGGAGAGTCGTGTCATGAATAATCTTCCTAACCTCCTCCTCTTCACCAATCTTGGGGAAGTCCAGCTCTTTCGTTAAAACATCCTTGATCTTCTCGAGCGCGGTCTCCTCCTGAGAAGTCAGAGGCGCCTCGACGACATAGTATATGGGCTCAACCACGCGCCCTGGGGGAGACGCTATTACAACCTCGGAATACTTCTCCTTCAAAGTATATCTGTCAAGAATCTCAAATGACGGATTGAGGGGCTTGACATCAATCCCCCTCCACTGCTTAGTTATTTCCTCTTTCTTTTTCTCCTTCTTTTTCTTTTTCTCCTCCACCTTTGTACCGTCTTTAACCTCTTGAACCAACCTTGAAAATATATTATCGTGGATGGGTTATAAATGTGTTTCGAATATCACGCGCCATTGGATGTAAAAATTTTAGCTGGTAATGGGGAAGACGGAAAAGCCGCATAGAAGCGGCGATAATAGGCTCCTCTGGCCTGTAGATCTTAGGTTTTACACCAGTCTCCTAATCTGTCCGAAGATATCTATGCCCCGCATGTGTTAGGACCCTGTATAGCGCGAAGGTGGAGACGCCGATGTATGCGGCTAAGTTAAGGATTATCGCTGGTGGTGGGGAGCTTGCTAAGGGCTCGAAGAGCCGGATAACCAGCACTGGGAGGCTTATGAGAATAGACCCTGTGAGGGGTATGACGATGTAAAGGAGTGAGCCTAAAGAGAGGGGCGAGGGCGCAATCCTCATGGCTAAAGCCACAATGATGGATAGGATGGAGCCGAAACACGACATTGCGGTCAGGAGCGCCATGTCCACCAGTAGGAATGGCGCGTCGCTCGAACCTATCGAGACAAGTCCGTAGAGAAGTAGGGAAAACGGCAGCGTCACCGTCAGATACGCTAGAAAGAGGCCGGAGACGTAAGGTCTCTCTCCCTCCCGCGAAAGCTTGACCATCCAGATGTTAGGCCTCTCGGAGATGCTCCAGTTTATCGAGAGAAGGGCGGGGAGAAGCGGTATGTAGAGCGCAATCATGGTGAGCTCCGCGACCTCTGGGAACTGCGCTATACCTATCAACCTCGGGACAGCCGTGTTGGCCAGAGTCAGAAACAAAAGAACCATGACACCTGTCCAAAGACTACCCTCCCTCACAATCCTGACCAAGTGGAGCTTATACATCAGAGAATAAAATCCCCCGGCTGCCCCGAGATTAAAGACCCTCTCCACCCGCTCAGGGAACTTAACATATCTCGAGACCCTGCTGGGAGGCTCCATAAGAACCGAGAACAAAATGGGTGAAACGGTCGAGTAAAAGTTGAGTCGGGAGACATATACATATGCGGCCGCGAGTGCCGTGATGTAGACCGCCATCCAGGCAAGGTCCTGCGTGGGCTTCTCCATAGCCGATGTGAGGAGGAGTGCGGGGTGGAGGGCCAAGGGCTCCGGTGCTTTTATGCGGAGGGCCAAAAATATTAGAGGGGCTAGTATGATGAACATAACAATCACGCCAACCAGTTTAGCTCCCCGCTCCCCTAGCGGAACTCTAGATACTCCAAGAGCATGTGAAAGCAGGACCGCCATGAATATAGCCGACATGTAAAGTGGGATGGCCCTCGAGAGGTAGTCGAGGTGGAGGGGAAAGGTCAGGATGGAGATCATGAGGGAGGTGGGCGGGAGCATGAAGAAGCTGAGTAGAAAGATCTGGAAGAGCAGGTCAGATAAGAGGAAGACGCGCGGCCTAACACCCGACGTAAGAACATAGTCTATCTCGTATGGAAAAGCAGTAATTCCTCCCTTGACCCCCAGAAAAGCTCCAAGAGCCAAGACAGCTGTCACCGTCACCTCTGACAAAATTCCGAGAAATCCGCGGGGCCCCGAACCTGAGAGAATGCCAGTAAACCTCAGCATGACGGAGACTAAACCAATTATCGAGAGCCAAGTCAAGTATACTAGCAAAAGTGATAGTATATTTGTGGGCGAGCGCCTCAGCTGCCCAAGATACTGTTTAAGCTTGACCTTGAAGAGCAGAAGGGCTATGTGTGTCAACTTTTCTGCCTCGAGACTATTTGTAGAAATGTCTCCTCAAGGCTCGCCGAACTGGACAAGCCCGCCAGACTCTTCAGCTCTTCCAGTGTTCCAGCCGCCAGCTCGCGGCCTGCATGAATTATTGTCGCCGAGTCGCATATCCGCTCAACCGAGTCTAAGAGGTGCGTGCTCACCAGCACGGCACCACCCATCTTAGCAGTCTCCCTCATCAGGAACTTGGCGACGCTCTGAGCCTCAGGGTCTAACCCATTAAACGGCTCATCCAGAACTAGTATCTTGGGAGTGTTGACTATGGCGGCAGCGAAGGCTAATCTCTGCCTCACGCCCTTAGACAGCCCGTAGATCAGCCTGTCAAGGTATCTTCCAAGGCCAAGCAGCTCCGAGGCCTCCGAGACGCGCCTCTCAACCTCACCGTGCTTCAGCCCCTTGAGCCTGGCGTTAAAGACCAGAAATTCACCCGCCGTGAGATACTCGGGCAGGGACGGGTTCTCGGGGAGATATCCCAGCACATCCTTGTATGAGCTGCCGTCAAGAACCGGTTCACCGGCCACAAATATCCTCCCCCTATCAGGCCTGAGGAGCCCCACTATGCACTTTATCGTTGTGGTCTTACCAGCGCCGTTTAAACCCAGCAAACCATGAATAGCCCCCTCCCACACGCGGAGATTAAGACCGCGGACGGCGGGCTCACCGTTAAAACTCTTCCAGAGCCCCTCCATCTCAACTAACAGACGCGACAACCCTCCACCCTTACTCTAAATACAAACCCTATGGCCTGCTATAATGCCTTACGCCAGACAGCCAGAAAATCCCAAGCATAAATTAGGAACCACCACAAAATAAGAGCAGGGCCCGTGGCCTAGCATGGATAGGGCGCCGGCCTGCGGAGCCGGAGGTCGCGGGTTCGAGTCCCGCCGGGCCCGAGGCTTATGAAAGAGGATTTTTGGGTCTTCAGGAGCGTCTTGACTACCTCTTCATGAGATAAGGATTGAAATCTCGGATGTGCATGAGAATCCCCTTCTCTGGCAAAAAGATCTGGTAATGTGAAAAGGAGAGCTCGCTCAATGGGCTTGGATTTTCGTGAGACGGATGATTGCGAGGGATCGTTTACTCAGGTCCTGAACCTATGCTTAAGAAACCGTTTTTTATCCAGACAATTTTTAGACTTGGCGGGGTTCTCTGCGACCCTTAAGTCTAGATATTACTGGAGTCGGGGCTTGCGTAGAAGTTCTCGTGAGCGGACCTGGGGCTCGCCTTTTTGGGGAGAGAGTGATGCTCAGCCGCGAATATAGATGTAGGCCTCTACGTTGTCGAGGAAGGCGCCGTCGAACCCGGCCTCGAGGATGTGCGCCAGATAAGACCCCTCTCTCCGGAAGATGATGTCTTTCCACTCGTCGCGCCAATAGGCGACATAAACCTCGTCGGGTTAGCCGGGATAAGGTCTCAGAAGCCAGTCCGGATTGCCCACTCCCCAAGTTGGTTGCCAATAGTATCGCCACTTCTCCGCGGCCCCGATGTTGATGTATGCCAAAACTAGCCGACGCTCGCCGCTCGGTTTGCGCTGTAGGCGAGAGACATCCGAGGCCGACAGCCACTCCCCCTGAAACTGAGCATCGATGATGATGAGGTCAAACTCCGTCGCCTCCAGAGCCTGTAGAAATGCGTCCTTGATTGGATAGCGCTCGAGGTTTATCAGGTAGAGGAAGTTTCTCACTTGGCTAAGATTTTGTATAGAGTCGCCGTTCCGGAATGGAACCGTCTTGGGTATATGAATGTAATCGTAGTTGTTGGGCGCCCGGACAAATGTTATGAAACTCTCAGAGTAGCCGCGCTCCATGGCCTCTTGGATGAGCTTCTCGTCTCCCACATATTCGGAGATTAGGACTGGTTTATAGGCGCGGAGACGGCGCAGAACCTCCAACCGCTCAGCACTCACTCTAGGCTGACCGAAGTAGAAAACCTCCTCTGCGGCAAACCCATCCACGGCTGCGAGATAGGAGGAGCGGAGGGGGGCCCGGCTGTCGCCTCCCTCAAAAGCGAGCTCAGGGCCGTTCTGAGGCAGAATGATGAACCCCGGCTTACGCTGACGCGCCCAAGCAGAGAGCTCCTCTATAAACTGCTGCATGAGGATGGCGGCGTAAGTTCTATTCTCCAACGCGGCCCTCTCAATCTGGTCTGTCCCAGCTTGGTCTCTCAGATTCGTCGATGGCGTCGACTGCCAGATTCTCATGGAAAGAGGCAGCACCGAGAGCAAGACCACGAAGATAGCTGACGCGACTAAAATTTTAATCATGACAGGCCGATTCATATACCTAGCCAACTAATCAAGCAAATATATCTCTGCATTCGCTATAACGCCAATCCCATCTCGAGGAGTGTGTTGGCTGGGGCCGGTGGGATTTGAACCCACGACCTCCTGGGCCCGAGCCAGGCATCTTGGACCATGCTCGACCACGGCCCCGCTTAGCTCGGCATTTACTCTGTTTTGCGGCGGGATAAATTTTTACGCCAGACGCTTGCCAAGGCTGAATTAGCCTATATCTAAAATAACTTTCTTGGAGTTTCGGGGATTTACGGCATGAAAAGATAGAATTCTTCATTTTTGGCCAAGGTCTCTTCAGAAGTTTATAGGCTGTCGGTGGTAAAG
>JAUQPZ010000031.1 GCA_030550155.1 Thermoproteota archaeon | reverse complement strand
GGAATAGCAGCGTCAATAACTATCCTCACCCCGCCCGTGTAGCCAAGCTTCTCAGCAAGTCTTTTAAAAGCGAGGGCGGCGGAGTTTCTGCTTGGGTCCTTTGGAGTCCTTCCGCTATAAGGGCCTCTGACCTCGACGAGAATAGAACCCTCCTCCTTAAGCTTCTCCATCTCGACATTCAGGTGGGGCTCTTCAAGCGCCATGGAGAAAGCGTCGAACCCGGGGCCGAGATTGGCTGTGCTCGCAGGGACACGGACCGTAACTGCACTGCTCAAGCCTATTTAGCGTGTTGAGACCGCGTTAAAAATCATTTCACTAAGCGAAGCTGATTTATCTCGACGCATGTGTATAATTTATCGGATAGGGTATGCGTGGCAGAAAGTTTCTGGAGCACACAAGTGACGTGTATGTGGAGGCTTACGGAAGCGACTTGGCCGTGGCCTTCGAAGAAGCTGCAATGGCTCTCTTCGAGACACTGATAACCAACGTTGAGTCCGTCTCACCTGCGGAGAGACGCACCCTCACCGCGGAGGGATATGACGATCTTTCCCTCCTCTACGACTGGCTGGAGAGGCTTCTGCTCCTATTTGAGATCGACAGGTTCTTAGTAAACAGAGTAAGGGTGCTAAGCCTCGACCGAGGAGAGGTTTACAAGGTTGAGGGCGAGGTTTGGGGGGAGAAATACGACGAGTCCAAGCACATACCCGGCACTCATGTCAAGTCCCCGACATACTGGTTGATGGAGGTGAAGGAAGAGGGTGGTAGAGCAGTTGTCAGATACGTCTTGGACATATAATGTGAGAGCCCCCCCTACGGCGAGGCCCGAGATACACATCCTTATTCCCAGCAGTTACGCCGAAGATGCGGCACATCTCAGAGAGAAAACCATGAGGGTAGGGTTCCTCTTCCGCGCAGCCGCCATATTTAGGATACCACAGGTGATCATCTTTGATGAGGACCCAGAGAAACCCAGCAAGAGTGCAGAGCTCATAAAGCTGTTATGCGACTACATGTCAACACCACCATACTTCAGAAGAAAGCTCTTCAAACTCCGACCGGAGCTTAAGTACGCAGGCCTGCTCCCCCCACTCAACATACCGACACACCCCCCCTCCCAGAGACCATCAAAGGGTTTCTGGGAGATTAGAGAAGCATTGGTTGAGCGTAGAGGAGGCCTTTCTATCCTTCACGCTGGCTTGAGGAAGCCACTGGTCACTGAGAAGCCCTTGAGACATGGAGGCAGGGTGACGATATTCGTCCGGCAGAACGGGTCGAGGCTAAGGTTCCGGATAAAGAAGAGAGAGAAGCTGCCATACTATCTTGGGACAAGAGTCTCGATACATAGGGGCACTTTGGGAGGTATCGTAAAGCAGTATCGCTACTCAATCGCGACGGATAGGGAAGGGTTGCCTATAGGGGAGGTCTCTCAAAACCTGAGGCAACGGCTAAGAGCTGTTGATGGCCCCGTCTGCGTCGCGTTCGGCTCATATAAGATGGGGCTTGGCGAGATAGCGGAGCTTCAGGAAGATAAGCTAGACGATATTTTTGATATTTGCATCAACTTTATACCTCATCAGGGTGTGAGGAGCGTGAGGACTGAAGAGGCAGTTTACGCCGTTCTTTCACTTATCAATTTTCTAATAACTTCCTAAACACTCATAGCGAGCACGCACAACTAGATTTATATTTTCAAGGCAGTGGGTTTGACCCATGACCGAGGGGGCCATCAACAAGTGGCGCGTATTGTTCGGCCTCATTATGGGGCTATTCATGGCCTCCATTGAGGGGACTATTGTCCCTATAGCTATGCCGCGCGCGGTATTGGAGCTTGGGGGACAAGTGCTCTACAACTGGCCCATAACAATATTCATACTCTCCTCAACGGTCTCAATACCCGTTTGGGGCCGAGTCTCAGACATTTGGGGGCGACGCCCAGTATACCTGACCGGCTTAACGCTTTTCGCTGTCAGCTCATTACTTTGCGGAACTTCATGGAACATGGAGTCCCTAATATTATTCAGGCTCCTCCAAGGCCTCGGTTCGGGAGCACTCTTCTCCCTCACATTCACCATTATAGGAGACTTGTTTACTCTTGAGGAAAGGGGGCGGGTCACAAGCTACACCACCACTGTCTGGGCTGTTGGAAGCGTCCTCGGCCCGCCGTTAGGAGGCGTGATCGTCGACCTGCTTGGCTGGAGGTGGGTCTACTTCATCAATATCCCACCGGCTATGGTGGCATTCTGGATAGGCTTCACAAACATCACGAGCCCCTTAAGAGGTGGCCTGCAGAGAAGTTTAGACATAAAAGGTCTCGTCCTTTTCACGCTCATAGCGACCTCGGCGATAGTCCTGATAGACGCCCCCCTTCTTGACTGGCATCTCATACTCTTCACGGCAGCAATACTCGTGGCGGCGCTCCCAGCTTTCATAGTTGTTGAGCTTAGAGAGCAGGTCCCTTTCGTACCGTTCAACCTATTCTCGAACAAGCTTAATCTGGCAATCTTCATACTTAACGGGCTTCTTGGCTTCGCATTCTTCGGCACAATCACCGTTATACCTCCTATACTCCAGTGGTTCTATGGCCTCCCACCTACTGAGGCAGGGTTACTCTTGGCGCCTGCTACGATCGGCTGGGTAGTCGCCGCGAACATCTCTTCGAGGCTGGTAGTCCGCCACAGCCCCGCCCCCTTGATCAGAATAGGTGTTCTACTTTTCGTTGCCTCAATATTTTTACTACTCGTAGCTAACAATATACTGGTGAACCCCATTGCTCTCATTATTCCACTTGTCTTGATGGGGTCGTCTATGGGGCTGACCGTGCCTACGACGCTAATCGCTGTGCAGACACTCTCTTCTCCCTCGGAGCTGGGGTTTATGACATCTATATTGACATTTTTCAGGAGCCTCGGCGGCTCAGTCGGTACACAGGCCATGTGGGCGCCTTTCACTAAAGCGCCAATTGAGCTCAAAGTTCTTGAGACGATATATTATCCCAGCATTCTCTCTTTCGGCAGCGCCCTGGCCCTTCTCTTACTTAATGCTCCCTTGGCCTTCATTTTGAAGTGGCCTAATCTGCAGCAGGCTGAGATGCAGAGAAGGCAAGCATACCGCGGATAGCCTTACTCCTCTTATAGTAATGCGCCAACCACGTAGCCGGCGGCTATTAATGCACCAGTTATTGCAGCGTTCTTCACGTTTAGAGACATTGTACCGATCATGGAGTATGGCTCTCCGAAGCTCTCTCGCGCCCCTCTGTAGACCTTAACGGCTATCGGCGCGGTGGTAAGCGCTATGAGGACGGTGGGAGGCCCCAGGCTCAGGAGTGGAATCAGGGCCGTGCTCAGATAAACTGCAGAGAGTGAGATTGCCAGGAAAGATAGTGTCTGAGCCTTGGAGAGCCTTGTTACGAGTGTTAGCTTCCCAGCCTGCTTATCGTATGGTGCGTCCGGTATCTCGTTGACATATAGTATGAGCATGACGAGTATGCCAATCGGAATCGAGGCGGCCAGCGCCTCGTAACTCAGTCTCTGCGTCTGCACGAAATAGCTGCCTAGAACAATGACGGGCCCGAAGCCGAGAAATACTGCAAGCTCTCCGAGCCCTCTATAAGCAAGCTTCAAAGGCGGCGCAGTATAGAAGTAGGAGAGCATGATTCCTATCGCGGTTAAGGCCGCAATCTCGACTAGTCCCCTAGTGAGTGCAAGATATATGCCGATGCTGACTCCCATCGCGAAGAATGATGTGTAGAGTATGCGAGCCTCCGACGGGCTCAGAATTCCATAAATTATGGCTCTCGACCCACCGCTGAACGGTGTAGGCCTTCTGTTTAGTGTGTCGGCTCCGAGAAGTGTGTCGAAGTAATCGTTTGCAACGTTTAATCCGAGATGAACAAAGGAAAGGCCTGCCAAAGTCAGGATGAAGAGCAGTGGGTCAAAGAATCCGCGGTAGAATGCCGCGGCCACCCCGATAGCCACGGGGACAGCAGTGGCTACGAGGAAGGGTAGCCTCACGGCTCTGAAAAAGCTCCAGAAAAGACCTAAGCTGGGCTTAAACGTTACACCCAGCCTCCTTCCAACGGTCTCGAGGTAACGTCGGGCCCTAGGGGTCGAGACCTCCACATATTCGGGGAAAGGAGTCTTACTCTCGTCCCAGCTGTAGCTCTTCTCGACACTGATCTCGAGGGTCTCCCCTGATACGAGCGCCACACCTTTAAAGGCGACGTATCGTCTGTCGGTGTATCCGCCTGTGGGTAGAGGGGTTACATGGTTCAGTAGTAGTGTGACCTTCTTACCCGAGACGCTCTCAGGGCGGACGCCACTCGGAAGCCTGAGAGTGAATTTGCCGTCAGCCAACACCACCTTAACGGGGATGGTCGATGGGTATCCGTCCTCATCTACAAATGAGAGGGTGACCTGCTCAAAATTCTTGAGCTCATTCTCCAACTTCACAGCTTCTCACCCAGCACATGAAGCTCAGGCTCACTGTCTAGGTCTCCTCCACGCCAGACAGCGACCTTCCTAGGCTGAACCTCGATAACCGCCCGCTCCCAAAATAGGGGTAGCGCAAACCTCCGCTTGAGGAAGGCATCAATATATGGCTCCTTTTTCCGCCAGAGCGGTAATAGCCACTGCCAGCCACTGCTCAGGTCTTGGTCAAGAACCCTCGCCTCACCTTTGACCTGCACTACGTGATAGCTCCGTGACCTGATATAATCCCTGTTTGAGATGAGCACCGAGACACGCGGATTTCTCTTGATGTGATTCAGCTTCTTGCTGAACAGTATGCTGGAGGTAAAGTAGAGCAGCCCTTTTTCACGGTCATAGAGTGGTAGCATTGGGTGGGAGACCGCCTCCCCCCTCTGATTGACTGCGGTCAAGACTGCAACCATGGCGCCCTCCAAAACCTCCTCAACCTCGGAGGGGAGCCGACTATGAATCATAGAATACTCGGACTCTTTTTCCACCCGCCCTTATTTATAAGTGACTTCACAATCCAACGAGATTGGTCAACCACACTATAAATAAAGCTGGGCCGAGTGAGTCTCCGTGACTTAGAATGCCAGTGATTCACGTGTTTGTTAAGCAGGTGCCTGATGTCTCCACTCTCGAGTATGACCCTTCAAGCCTTGGGCCTCGTCTCGAGAAAGCTACTCTGAGGCTTGGTGAGGTTGACTTGGTCGCGCTTGAGGCGGCGGTCAGGATTAAGGAGAGGATGGGAGGTGAGGTCGTGGTTATTTCAGCCGGTGAGAGGGTTAATGAGCTTGTCTTGCGGGAGGCTCTCGCAATTGGTGGTGACAGGTGCTTTTACGTCAGCGACCCAAGGATGGCTCAAGCTGATAGCTGGGTGACTGCGAATGTGTTGGCTCAGCTCTCGCTTAGGGCGGGGAAGGCTGACCTCCTACTCTGCGGAGAGGCCTCTTCAGATCAAGGAAATTACCAGCTCGGGCCACGCCTCTCGGAGATCCTCGGTTATCCGTGCATAACTTATGCCACACAGCTTGAGCTGAGTGGAGAGAAGCTCAGGGTAAGACGCAACCTCGAGGACAAGGTAGAGACTTTTGAGTGCGGGCTTCCCGCAATAGTGTCCGCGAGTTTGGAGCTGGCGGCCCCACGTCTCCCGAGCCTACTCATGATTAGGGCAGCTTCCAGAAAACCCATCACAAGACTAGAGATCTCTGCCCTGGGCTTGAGCGACGCAATGCTCGAGTCAGGAATCGTGAGGAGATCGGTAAGGGTGACAAAGACTTCAAGGAAGAACCAGGTCTTGAAGGGCGACACCGGTGAGTGCGCTGTAAAGCTCATCGAGAGCCTACAGAAGGAGGGGGTTTTGGCTATTTGAAAAAAGCACTTCTCATCGCGGAAGACATCTCGGAGCTCTCAGAGCTCAGGGCTGTCGCCGCAGAGTTGGATGCGGTTGAGGTAGAGGCGATGGGGCCGGAAGACCTTCAAAACACCCCGGCACTCGAGAGGTTCGGGCTCACAAGACTCTACACGTCCACTTCTTGGAGCGAGGACCCGGCCGAGTCTCTTGGTAAGATGCTAGCGGAGCTGATATCGGGGTCCGGCGCCGAGTTGGTTCTGGGTGTGTCGAGGAAGCGTCTCAAGGATGTATTCGCGAGGGCTGCACAGATATTAAAGTCCCCGTTATTAACAGACTGCCTAAGCGCCACATGGTCGGATGGAGAGCTAGTTGTTGAGCGACCAACTCTTGGAGGCGGATACGTTGAGAATTTAGTGGTCAAGAAGTTCCCCACCCTGCTAGCACTGCAGCAGCGGGGGAGACAAATATCCGATCTTAGCGGTAAGGCTCCGGAGGTGGTGAGGCTGGAAGGCAAATTCAGCGGCGTGAGGGCTCCGAGATTAATCTCCTCCGAGGCTGTGAGCAGAAGCGGAGTGGACCTTGCCAAGAGTCGGATAATAGTCTCTGTAGGCCGCGGCTTCAAGAGGAAGGAGGATTTGAAGTTGGCTGAGGAACTGGCCAAGCTTCTCGGCGGCGAGTTAGCCTGCAGCAGGCCCATCGCGAGCGATATGGGCTGGATGCCCGAGGATAGACATGTGGGGCTGTCTGGGAAATGGGTCAGCCCCAGCCTCTACCTGGCAATCGGGATCTCAGGGCAGGTCCAACACATGGTTGGAGTCAGAAACTCCAGAATAATTGTGGCTGTGAACAACGACCCCTCAGCCCCAATTCACCGGGAGGCAGACTACTCGGTCGTCGCCGACCTCTATGAGTTTATCCCCGCGCTCGTGAGAGAGTTAAAGGCGAGATCTGCCCGCCCTAGCGGTTGAATATTTAGCTTAGCTTCTCAGAGTGTTTAGGTGGCGGTTTGAAGGTAGCATTCCAAGGTGAGAGTGGGTCATACAGCGAGGAGGCTGTGATAAAGTATTTTGGTAAAGAGGCCGAGCCCATCCCCCGCAAAACCATCCCAGCGGTTTTTATGAGTGTGGAAGCTGGGGAGGCGGAGGCGGGAGTTATACCGGTTGAGAACAGCATTGAGGGGGGCGTGGGGGAGTCATACGACTCGCTCTTGACAACGAGTCTGAAGGTCGTGGGTGAGATCAACTTGAGAATCTCCCACTGTCTAATAGGCGTCGAGGGAGCGACGCTCGAGGGGTTGAAGAGGGTGGTCTCGCATCCGCAAGCGCTGGCACAGTGCAGGGCATACATCGCTTCTCTCGGACTCGAGCCCGTCAGCCACTACGACACAGCGGGGGCGGTCAGATATGTGAAAGAGCTGGGAGACAAGACAGTAGCTGCCATCGCAAGTGCCAGAGCCGCGGAAATCTACTCCATGACCATCCTAGCCCGCGGGATTGAAGACTACGGACGCAACTATACTCGATTCTTAGTCATAGGTAGGGGCGAGGCGCGGAGAGCACCCAAAGAGAAGACCAGCATCATATTCACACTCCCCCACAGGCCTGGAGCTCTCTATGAAGCGCTCGGAGCCTTCGCGAAACGCGGAATAAACCTCACCAAGATAGAGTCGCGTCCGACCCGGGCACGCCCATGGCAATACAACTTTTATGTGGACTTTGAAGGCCACGTAACAGACGAGGTTGTGCGCGAAGCCCTCTCCGACCTTGCGACAAAGACCATACTGTTAAAGGTGCTCGGCTCTTACCCGGCCTGGATGGACCCCTCCCACGAACTCTAGAGGACGCCTGCTAACCTTAGGTTTAGCTCGCATCCAGCTACAGGCATGTAGACCCCAAAGTTTTCCAGCACTTCGGGATGAATCTCTCCTATGAATCCGACCTCGACGCCTTCCTTCATCACTGCGGCGCTCCTGCCTGGAATATAGAAGGGGTATTCGCGGGCTTCCAGACCTGCGCTTATGTCGAGATGCAGTAGAATCTCCTCTAGCACAGCCTTAACCTCTGAGAAGGAGGCCCCTGAGTGGCATGTGACAAATGCCAGATGCATTTCCCTCCGAGTCCTCTCAGGAAGACTGTCATCTCTGACCAAGACGTCTCCCAGCTCGAATAGCCTCTGAGGATACGGGTTCTTAGAGTTCAATGCAAGGTTAGATAGGAGTCCGGGCGATAATAGCTCTCTGAGAGAGTCGTACAGAGCTGAGATAGGATTTAAGATCTTGACGCGTGGCTCGGTTTTCAGCCTCATCCAGGCGAAATCTCTCTGAGAGTTTGAGAGGGTGGTGTTAACGACCTCAGTGAAGCCTAGACCCAGCATCACCACTCTAATGAGGCTGGAGATCCGCGTGGATTGGAGGAGCAGGCCCTCCCCCGTTGTCTCTGGGAGAAGGGGCTCGAGGCTCTGATACCCAAGGCCTATCGCAACTTCCTCCACCAAGTCTACGGGGTGGAGAATGTCCACCCTGTAGGGCGGCACCTCCGCGAGTACCTTGCCTCCGCGGGCCTTCGCGTTCAGCCTCATCCTCCTCAATGCCTTGACAATCTCTCTAGACGTAAGCTCTACTCCTATCAGTGAGGATGCCCATTTAGGGTCGAGAACCCATCTGGAGGGGGACAGATCAGGGGTGTAAACTCTCCTCCGCCTTCTGCCCTGATAGCTTATTAGTGTCTTGTATGCCTTCCCGCCCAAGTCAACGAGGGTGGTTACGATAATGTTTAATGCTTGGTTGATCGCCTTCTGGTCTGTGCCTGTGACGTCTATGAAGACCTCATTGGCCTGTGGTCTCAGCTCTGTGAGCGACCCGTTTATTATTGGTGGAAATGAGAGGACGTTTCCGCGGCTGTCAAGTATTATCGGCGCGGCTTCTTTCCCCTCAAGTATCCAGGAATATTTCCTGCCGGTTGGATGCTCCGAGAGTATCTGAAGAGGGGTCATCTCCCTGTACGCTCCTAAGGGTATGAAAGATATCTCAGTGAGGCCTACCGCTTTGTAGGTGAGCGGCGGCCTCACTTTGGTGTTGTCGTGGAGCCCTATCGCTACTTTTCTTCTATCCCGACCCAAAACCCAGTGTAGGTCTTCTTGAAGCGTGATTAGGTCAGCTATGTCCTCCTCCGACAGGTTGAGCGAGCGGACAACCGCGCAGACGATGTATGGCCTGACCTTCTCGACGCTTTCCTCAACTTGGACACGGATATCAGAGGATAATGCGGTATATCGTTTAGAGCCTAGCTCTAATCCGAGGAGACCCTTAAAGTATCTCGCGAGGGAGACGTGGCTTCCGAAGTCCGGCCTGTTCGGGTTATATTCAACCCTAACTTCGTTCTCAACCACCTCCTCCACAGATAGACCTAGGGCGGCCGACAGTTCTGCAACATCCTTAGGGGTCAGGTCCCTCCCAATTAGGCGCGAGACTCTTTCCACACTCAGAGATAGCGCGGGCATTTCTAACCCCTCATTTTCTCAAGCCTTATGGCGTGGAACCCGTAGAGCCAGGACAGGTCGTTGAGATAGAGGGTTCTAGCGTCGTTAACATTTAGGAGAAGTAGCGCCAAGCGCTCTAAGCCGAGACCCCAGGCCAATACCGGCTCCTTTACGCCCGCGGGAGCCGTAACCTCAGGCCGAAATATGCCCATCCCTCCAAGCTCGATCCAGCTCCCCCTGCTCTCAATGTAGACCTCGACCTCTGCAGAAGGCTCGGTATAGGGGAAGTAACTCGGCCTGAACCTGATCTTTTTCAGCCCCATCCTCGAGTAGAACTCTTTGATCACTCCCATGAGCTGTCTGAGGTTTGCTCTCTTATCCACCAAGATCCCCTCCACCTGGTGAAACTCCGCCAGTCTCCTCCAGTCAACCCTCTCGTTGCGGTAGACTCTATCGATGGTGAAGACTTTGAGCGGCCTCTCGGAGCTCTGTGCGAGGTGCCTTATGGTGGACGCCGTCGTGTGAGTCCTTAATATGAGGCGGGAAGCCTCATCTAAGCTCCACTCATATCCCCATCCTCTCGAGCCCGTTCCTCCCCCATCGCGATGGACCCTGCCAACCTTGGCTGCCAACTCGCTCGGCGGCTCTCCCCTCGACGGCTCCGAGAGGTAGAAGGTGTCGTGCATCTCTCTCGCCGGGTGATCCTGGGGCTGGAATAGTGCATCGAAGTTCCAAAAAGCCAGCTCTACGAGGGGGCCCTGAATCTCCTTAAACCCGAGCTCAATAAAGATCGACCTGATTACATCGATGAGGTATGTGAGAGGGTGTGGCCGGGCTGTAAATACGGGCTTGACAGGGGCCTGGATATCATACCTCGCGAACTCCTTCTGCCTCCAAGTGCCTGAGCTTAGCAACTCGGGTGTGAGCTGGGTTATCTCCTCCCTCACCTCTAAAACCTCTTGCGGAAGACTGAGAGCCAGCTTTGTGGGCGAGAGAGTGTACCTGACTATCTCATTAATCCTCACGACGCCGGGCCTCCTGCTCAGCCTCTCACACGCCTGCTTCAGCGGGCCGAGGTCTTCCATAGTTGTCGACCCTCGCTTAAGAATCTCCAACACGAGCTCTTCATCTGTCTTGGACGATGGCACCTTCTCCAGCATAAACACGACCTCGCTGTTAGTCCTTTGAACAGATATCCAGCCGTTACGCTTCGCCCAGACAATCGCTATGTTTAGCTCGCCGCTCTTCAAGACACCTGCCTCCTCTAATTTACTCAGCGACGCCCTTCCGCCCAGAGACTTCAAGGCCTCCACCAGCCGCCTCTCGGGAAGACCATTCTGGGCATACTCTAAGCCTTCTTCTCCAAGTGAGACAACGTGCGACACTGAGGCCGTTGAAGCCTCAGCTAACCCCTTAGAGACCAGCCACTCAGCAGACTTTGCAATAGCGCCAACATTTACCGAGAGCCTCGCAGCGATTTCGTCATATCCAAGCGGGCCCTCGGAAAGAACAAGGCTAAGAACACGCTTCTCAAGAGGGTGTAGAGACAGCTCGCTCAAGCCGCGCCCCGACATGAAGCTACAGAATGAGAGATATGCCTCTTAACATATTTTATTCCTTACACATTTTTAACCTAAGCCGACTCATTGTTATTAGCAGATTGGGGAGGGCGGGCCTAAGAGGTGTGCTGACCGAAGATCAAAAGTGTAGAGTCATAGAGGGGGATATAGAGAGGGTGGCCTCTCAAGGCTTCGGTCAGCTGTCCGGCGAAGGCTTAACCCTCTGGCCCGAGGAGGCACTCTACCTGCTCGAAAAAGGGCTACTCGAGATCACGGACCAGTCAGGCGAACTCCTTGGCTTCCAAGAGTATCTGGGACGACTGTCAAGAATGTATCCGGAGATCTGGCAGCTCTTCCTTATTTACAGGGACATCCGAAGCAGCGGAAGGGTCGTCAAAAGGGGGCTCGGAGGGCGCCTCGCATACAGGCTTTACGACCGGGCCAAACAGGAGACAGCAAAATACTACATTCTTCCCCTACCCGAGGGGTCGACAATAAAGGTTGAAGATCTTCTCAAGGCCACAAGATATGCGTCTAGGAAAGGGAAGACGATGATAGTGGCGGTGTTGGAGAGGAGGGGTGAGGTGGTATACTACATATGCTCGGACACAAATCTCTCCAATCTGTGAGGCTTAAGAGCTTCGTCCAGATAACCAGGCCCCCAAACGGACTACTAATGGTCTTCGCAGTCTTCGTCGGATACTTTGTCCAGAGCGGTAGGCTGCCAAATTCTTGGGAAGGCCTCCTCGCAGCCGCGACGGCTTACACGCTGTCCGCATCATCGATGATTGTGAACGACGTGGTTGATAGAGACGTCGACGCGATAAACAATCCTAAGCGCCCGATACCCTCTGGCATAGTAAAGACCGGAGAGGCCATAACACTGTCCATATTGTTAAGCGTCATCGGCCTCGCCTCCTCGGCGGCTCTTGGGACCTACACGCTGACTTTGGCCCTCATTTTTTATGGCCTCGCATTACTCTACAACACACGGTTAAAAAAGGCGGGACTAATAGGGAACGCCGCGGTCAGCGCATCGATTGCCGCGCCATATCTTTACGGGGCGGTGCTTGCTGAGAGTCAAATAGGCGTGCCCGTCCTGTTGATATCGGCCATGTCCTTTCTCGCAGGAATGGGGCGCGAAGTAATCAAAGGAATAAGCGATGTGGCTGGAGACGCAAGCCGTGGACTGCGCACATACGCTATCACTAAGGGGAGGGGCGCGGCTGCAAAGTTGGGAGTGGTGCTGGTATTCATCGCCGTCGGCCTCAGTCCCATACCCGTAATAACCGGCTCTATGGGCCTTCTCTACGCGCCTCCTGTCGCAGTGGCTGACGCAGGCTTCACATACTCCAGCCTCCAACTCCTGAAAAATATGGAGAGGAGCAAGAGGACAAAAGATGAGTATCTCTTATGGATGTTTGTGGCCCTTGTAGGTTTTCTCCTCGGGGCGTACAGGTTTTAAACGCTTATTATACGGGGCGACGCATTGTCCCTTAGAGTTTGGTAAAGCTGATTAAAGACCCTGTACACGGATACATCTCAATCTCTGACCAAGAGCTAAGAATTGTGGACACTTATGCCGTCCAGAGGCTAAGAAGAATAGGTCAGCTCCCACTAGCATACCTCGTCTATCCAGGAGCGAGACATTCAAGATTTGACCACTCATTAGGCTCTATGGTGCTGGCAGAAGAGTTTGCAAAAAGCCTCGGGCTGGATGGTTATGAAGAGCGGCTCTTTAAGGCAGCCGCGCTACTCCACGACGTCGGACACACACCCTTCTCCCACCTCTTGGAACAATTCCTCATAGAGAGGGGGTCTAGCCACGAGGATATGGGGAGGAGAATCATAAAAGAAGAACACGAGCTGAAAACATCACTACAGGAGACAGGAATCGATCTAAGCGACCTCTTAAGACTGTTGGAGGGTAATCACAGGCTAAGCAGGCTTATCTCGGGCCCCGTGGATGTGGATAGACTCGACTTCCTCCTCAGAGACTCGTACTTCACGGGAGCAACTTATGGCGTCATAGATGTCAGGCGTCTAATCTATCTAACCACTATAGAGGATGGTGAGGTATGCGTTGACGAGAGGGGTTGGGGTGTCCTCGAAGAGCTTGCAGTCGCAAGGCTCCACTCATTCCTCAACATCTACTTCCACCACGCCGTCCGTGCTGCTCAACTCCAGCTCTTAAAAGCCGTTGAGGAGGCGGGAGAGGAATTAACCGGCATGGCTGAGCTGAGCGTCCCCGAATTCTTAGAGCTGGACGACTACACTGTCTGGTGTAAGCTTAAAAACAACCCCAAATCTAAGAAGAGGATCGACTCTCTCTCGAGACGGAAACTCCCAAAGATGATCTATGAAGGGAAAGGAGCCTCCGCCCCGGAGAAGTTTTGGTCCAGCGAAGAGAGGCGCAGGCTGGAGGGGGAGCTGGGCGAATTGTTAAACGTTGCACCGGAGCAAGTCTACGTCGACTCCTCTATTATTCCGCCCCTGACAAAGTACGGCCCCTCAGAGCTCGCGATAAGGGTGAGGGGTGGGGGTGGTAGAGGAGCAGCCCGGTCTTGGATACTTGAGATGACATCTCGCCCCATCTTTATTGTGAGGGCTTATGTGGAGAGAGGAGTTGGTGAATATAACACGCTCCGAGAAAGAGCGGAGAATTTCTTCAAGAGGAGAGGACTGTTTTCCAGTGAGTAATCAGCCTCTTTAACCCTTCCTCAAGTCCTACAACAGGTCTGTACTTAAGCACTCTGCTTATCTTCTCTATGGAGGGGTAGCTGACCATAGGCTCGGCCTCTTCAGGGCTTCTGGGTGGGGCCTCTCTTAATGTCGCCGAGGAGGAGGTTAGATTCTTAATAATCACTGCTAGCTGCTTGATGGAGATGGCGTTTCCTGTGCCGACGTTGAATGTCTGTCCGACGGCGTCATCACTGTGCAGTGCTAGCTCCGATGCATAGCACAGGTTCTCCACATGGAAGGGGTCCGTCACGTCCCTCCCCCCGTTAAAAAGCACTATCTCCCCGCCTTCAAGGCATGCGCGGATGAAGCGCGATATGGCGCTATTCCTCGAGTCAAATTCTCCGAAAACCTTCCACGACCTAAAGACCACTGTCGGCAGACCATAAAGTCTGTTGTAGGCCTCGACACACTTCTCCGCAATCACTTTTGAATGGTCGTAGAGTGCTCGAGGCGCTAGCGGGCATTCCTCAGTGACTGGTGTAGCGGGCCTCGGGCCGTAGACGTTTGCTGAGGAAAGAAAAATGAATCTTTCTACACCTATGAGGCGTGCCGCTTCTAACGCGTTGATTGTGCCCAAAACATTTGTTTTCAAGCAACTTTGGGGATCTTCTCTACAGGCTGGCGGGCTCGAGACAGCGGCGAGGTGTATAATGTGCGAGGGCTTA
This sequence comes from Thermoproteota archaeon, assembly GCA_030550155.1. Classification (GTDB taxonomy): domain Archaea; phylum Thermoproteota; class Nitrososphaeria_A; order Caldarchaeales; family Calditenuaceae; genus HRBIN02. The sequence goes on along the minus strand of JAUQPZ010000031.1, from coordinate 1,670 downwards.
GCATCCTTTGTTGCAGCTATAAGCGCGTCCGAGTCAAGGATATTGATCCTTAACCCGGCTCCTTCACCTACATCGAGCCCCACAACCTCGTATCCCTTCCTCTCCAAGTACTCCATCATACTCCTCCCTATAAACCCCTGAGAACCGGTAATCAGGACTCGGTCCACGAATGGTAGGGAAATAAGTCTTGATAAAAACCTATACAGATTCCGTCAGGAGATTATGCAGCTCGTCCATCCACAGTCGACGCATCTGACGCAGCCTTCCTGCCGGACAAGATTCTTCCCTTTACACTCCGGACAGGCGAAGAAGTGTTCGCCACCGCCCTCCACCTCGACATTAACCAACGGCCCCTCAGCGGCATAGCCTACAACGGCCCTCACCTGCTTCGCCGTCGACTCACTTACGGCCTTTACCGCGGTTTTCACCTCTATCCCCAGACTCCTCATGATATCTGGAGTATTGTTAATCACGGGCGTGATGTATCTCGACTCTCTCTGGCTCGGCGTCACTAAGACCTGAGTAGATTTTGAGAGGTCCCGATAAATTGTTATGCCCTTCAGCCCCAGCTTATACGCGAATAGGTACGCATTTTTCACGTCCTCAACTGTGACCCAGCTCGGCATGTTTATCGTTTTGCTTACAGATGCATCAACCCACAGCCCGACATGGTATTGCGCCCTTACGTGGTCCCACCAAGGCACGTCATATGCTACGACGAAAACTCTCCGAGCCTCTTCCGGGAAGAGCTCTAAGCCTTGAATTGAGCCGCCGTTATCAGCGACGGTCTTGAAGACCTGCTCGTTGTAAAGGCCGGCCTCCTTCAGATAGTTCTCGAACTCGGGGTCAATATAGTGGAACACTCCCACGGTTACGTGTTTCTCATATATGAGGGCGAAGACAGGCTCAAGCCCTGAACTGGTGTCGACGAGCATCGAGATGCTGCCAGTGGGGGCGATGGAGAGTATGAAGCTGTTCCTTATTCCATGGATCTTCACGTCCTCAGCTATTCTGTCCCAGTCTAAGGTCCAGAGTTCCCTGTGATAGAAGCCTTCAAGCGGTAGCTGACCCCTAGTATAGCCGCTCTGCCAGTAGAGCGGGAACGGCCCCCTCGTCTTAGCCCTCTCAACGCTCTCCTTATACGCGTGGTATGCTATGAACTCAGTTATTCTCTGCATTAAATTGAAGCCCTCCTCGCTGTTGTATGGGACTCTGAGGAAGAAGAGAAGGTCCGCCAAGCCCATGAATCCTAGGCCAACTCGCCTCGTATTCTTCGACATTTCGCTGATGCTTGGCAACGGGTAGTTGTTGATGTCAACTACGTTGTCCAGGAATCTGTAGGCAGTCTTTACTGCTTCTCGAAGAGCATCCCAGTCTATCTCCCTCCCCTTCCCGCTTATCTTCACAAATGCGTAGAGGTTTATTGAGCCAAGATTGCATGACTCATACTCGTATAACGGCTCCTCGGCGCAGGGATTCGTGCACCTTATATCTCCCATAACCTTTCTCAATACATTTCTCCGATTAATATTATCCAAGTAGAGGACACCTGGGTCGGCCGTCCTCCAAGCCATCTCGGCTATGAGGTTAAAGATGCGGGAGGGGTCCCTCGCCCCCCAAACCTTGCCGTCTCTGGGATTTCTCGACTCGTACGGCTCATTTTTCTCAAG